>NZ_AZAY01000017.1 GCF_001021165.1 Marinitoga sp. 1197 | reverse complement strand
TGTCTACTTTTTTGCTTAATTCCATTAATGGTTTTGATATTTTTCTGGCGAATATTATTGATATTATTATCGATATTATTAATATTATTATCGAGGTTATTATCAACACTATTTTTATCTTTTCTGATGCTAGAAATGCTTCTTTTGTCGATACTTCTGATATAAATGCCCATTTTATTTCTTTGTATTTAAATGGCGCATATGCCACTATTACTTTTTCACCTTTGTAATTTTTCCCTATTTCCCATCCTGTTTCCCCTGATAATGCCTTTTCTACATAATCTGTTTCTACTTTTTGTTTTAATATCGTTTCTTCTCCTGGTAGATTGTTTTTCATTATTTTATCTTCACTTACTATATATGTCTTTCCTGTTTCTCCCATTCCACTTTTGTCAAGAAGAATCTTATTTATTTTATCTATAGGAATTCGGAATATGAGATATCCATATAATCCGAAATCTTTATCTTCTACTTTTACGCCGGCAAAAAGGCCAATTCCACCTAAATATTTTCCTATTTCAGAAAAATGTACATTATTATCATTTTTTTCTTTTAATAATTTATAAAGTCTGGATAATATAGTGTTTTCATTATTTAGATCTGTAGCAAAATCATTATACTTACTAACAGAATATACAACAATTCCTTTTGGAGATATGAGTAACATATCTGCATAATCTTTTATGTGTATAAACTCTCTGAAATCCATTTGCAACTCTGAATGCAAAACACTATAATCATAAAATATACTCATTATATTATCTTCAAAATTTTCTTTTTTGAAATTTTCATCATAGTAATAATCATATAATTGTGATTTGTCTTTATAAGGGTTATTATCAATATAAATTTTTCTTAATGTTGTTAGTATAGTATTCATATTCATAGAAGATTGGAAATCTTCCATTAAATTGGAGGAGGTAAAGAAAGCGTCCTTTATTTTTTCAAAGTTTTTGATATAAGTTAGATCTGATTCAGTTTCTTTTAATAAATTATAAATAAAATTCATCTTCAAATTTCTTGCTACGATTAGTTTTTCTAAAAAACTTGTTTTTAATGAATTCTGAGAATTTGATATGCTAATTGTGAAAAAAGACATTAATACAATCAATAATGTCACTACAAATAAAAGAAGAATCTTTCCTTTCAATTTCATTTTTTTACCTCCAGTATTTTTTTTCAAATTATTATATCACATGATATATTAATTTTCAAAAAAATGATTATATTGATTTTAATAATTTAAAAGAGGATTTTTGCTATATTAAAGTATTTTTAGAGAATACAGCCTATATGATATAATATATATAAGTATAAGTATATGAAAATCAGGTGGAATTATGAAAATAAAACATATTTTTAAGGATCCGATAAATAAACTACTTTTATTAATTTTTATTTTCTTGCTCATTATAGGATTGCTATTATATATATCAGAATTTGGGAAAAATCCTGATATTAATTCCTTATTTGATGCATTCTGGTGGTTAATTGTAACTATAGCAACAGTTGGATATGGAGATATAGTCCCAAGAACAATTATAGGAAAAATTATAGGAATAATAATTATAATGCTTGGAGTTACACTATTCTCGCTTATTTCCGGTAGTATAGCATCATTGTTGGTTGAATGGCGAATAAAAGAAAGGAAGGGGTTGGGAAAAGTGAAATTTAAAAATCATATTGTTATACTGGGATGGAATAATCATCTTGAAAAAACACTTGAGGCTATGAATAAATTCATAAATTTGGAAGATTATCATATAGTTCTGGTAAATCAAGCTGATGAAGAAGATTACGAAAATTTTAGATCCAGATTTGCTGACTTAAATATAAAATTTATACATGGTGATTTTACTAAAGAAAATGTTTTAAAAAGGGCAAATATTTCACAGGCAAAACATATTATTATATTATCAGATACTTATGGTGGAAAAAGTCTAGAAGAATGTGATGAAAGAACATTAATAAGTATCTTATTAATAAGAACACTTAATGATACTGCAAAAATATATGCAGAAGTTGTAAAGGAAGAGAAAGCCAAGTATGTTTTAAGAGCAGGAGCTGATGATATAATTTTAGGAAGTGAATTTAATTCTGTATTATTGTCTTCAGCATTATTATCTCCTGCTTATCATATGTTATTAAGGGAAATAGCATCATTAGAAAATATGAGAGTAAAATTAATTTCTATTCCAAAAATATTTATAGGCAAAAATTTTAAAGAATTTTTTGATTATATAAAAAAAGAAGAACATGCTATAACTATAGGATTGGTGAGTATGAAAAAAGAATTTACTATAAATGATTTTTTATCTTCAGATAGTTCTATAGACAATTTTATAAGGCAGAAATTTGAAGAAGCCGAAGAAGATTTTTTTGATGAAGAAAAGAAAAATGATTATGATTTAAAGTTAAACCCTGATGATTCATATATAATTTCTGAAAATGATACTTATGCATTTATAATAAAGTAGGTGAAAAAATGGAAGAATTTTTGAAAAATATATCTTTATTTAAGGAATTAACCGATGAACAATTAAATGAAATTTCTAAAATTTTAAAACCTATTAATTTTAAAGCAGGGGAAGTTATAATTTCCGAGGGTGAAAAAGGAGATACCATGTATATTTTCAAAAAAGGTAAGGTTCAAATCACTCATCAATTAACCCTAAAAATTGGTTCTCACCATTGGGAAGAGAGTGAAAAATCTATGGCTATTTTAGATGATGAAAAAATCAGTTTTTTTGGAGAAATGTCGCTTGTAACTGGTTCTCTTCGTTCTGCTACAATCAAGGCTATTAGTGAATGTGAATTATATGAAATATCAAAAAAGGATTTTGAAAATCTGGCGGAAAAAAGACCAGATATTGGATATAAAATAATGAAAAAAATAGCATCTACACTAAGCTATAGAATAGAAAATTTAAATGAAAATATATTAAAATTAACAACTGCTTTGAGTATAGCTTTATCAAAAAAGAAGAAATAAAAACCAAGATGTTAAAATAGTAGTTCTATTTTAACATCTTTCTGAAAATATAATTAACTACAACCTGAATAGCTTTTTCATTGAATCCTCCTTCTGGAATAATAATATCCGCATACTTTTTTGTTGGTTCAACGTATGCGTCATGCATGGGTTTTACAGTATTTGTATATTGATTTATTATAGAATCTAGATTTCTTCCTCTTTCTTTTATATCTCTCTCAAGTCGCCTTATAAATCTTATATCATTTTCTGTATCAACATATATAGCAAGATCATAAAGATTTCTCAATTCTTCGTAATATAAAGCAAAAATACCCTCAACGATTATTATCGGTTTTGGTTCAAAGCTCATTGTACCAACCCTGGTAAATTGTGAAAAATCATACTCTGGTAAATCAATAATTTTACCATTTTTTAAATCATTAATATGCTTAAACATCAATTCATTTTCAATCATATTTGGATGATCATAATTATGTAATTTTCTTTGTTCAAGAGTTTCATGGCTTAAATCTCTATAATAATTATCCATTGGCAATATTTCACAATTTTGTGTTCCCAGAGTTTCTCTTATTTTATATGCAACAGTTGTTTTTCCCGATCCTGTGCCGCCAGCAATGCCAATAACATACATAAATAACACTCCCTACTTATTTAGATTTTTTGAAATTAAATTTAAATCCTAAAATTATATATATAATTGAAAAAACAATTATTGTTATTAATTCAATATCACTAATATTTGTATTATGTTTTAATAAAGTGTTTTCTCCAATTTTTAGTGAAAGCGAATATTCTAAAGCGTATAAAGTAAAAAATCCGGCAATAGCTGAAGAAATAAGTATTGTCAAAATAGATACAACGTTATCGAAACTTTTAGTAATTAGTATTGATACTATTATTCCAAATATTACAACAAAAATCCAGGGTATATATACTTTATCTATGTTTTTTAAAATGTTTAAATTTTCAAAAAATCCAGGATAAAAATTTGAAATAACGCCATAGATTTCTATTCCAACAATACCGCCTAATATAAAACCTGCAATTTGTGCAGAAGATTTAAAGAAAGTATAAGTTAAAATACCAATTATAACAGAGAAAATCAAAAAAGAAATTTCCTGTTTTACTTTTATCTGATTCAACAATTTATTAACAAAATCGAATTGTTGTAAGTATGGAATTATAAACACATAACTGCTTAAAAAACCAAGAATAAAAAAAATGACTTTTGAAACTTTTTTCGCAAAAAGCACAGAAATTAAAGATACTGGAAGAATTATATACCAGGAATTTGAATATGAATATAAAATCTGTAAAGATTCTGTACTTTGTTGGACAATGGTTGATAGAGTTGACGCTAAAGTTTCTTCCATATTTATCACCTCTTCAAAAATATCCATTTTTGATAATAACAATATTATAGGCTGTCTAAAAAGTCTCAAATGAAATGAAGACTCGAAGATTGCCCTTAAAATTATGAATGAAAGCCGTCAAAATTACATGGACGTAATTTTGAGCGAAACAATACACGATGTATTGTTTGAGCGACGGCTGAGAATGAATAATTTTAAGGATTAGCAATTGAGCTGTCTGAGTGAATTTGACTTTTTAGACAATATAAATATTAAACAATCTATTATATATTATACCATATTAAAAATATTATAAAAAAGTGCTATAATATTTATAGTAGTAAAGATATAAAAAAGTTATATTTTTAAGGAGGTTATAAAATGGAAAACCCTTTAATCGCAGCAATGATTCAATTCGCTATTTTAGGTACAGCTGGTGAGATAGTTGCAAAGTTGCTAACAAAAAACAAAATTTCAGTTTTTAAAGTCATTTATTCAGCTATAGTTTGGGCGATTTTGGGAGTAATTATAAAATTTGCATTCACAGGATTTAACGGATTTGTCAAGGAATTGGTTGAACACAATTATTTGCCGTCAGAAAAAATATATCAGGCTTTTTTTAAATCATTATTTACAAATGCTTTTTTTGGACCGTGGTTAATAATAATTCATAGATTTCTGGATAATCTTCCAAAATTCAAAATCCCAAAAGATGGATTAAAAGGTGCTTTATTTACATTATTATGGTTCTGGGTGCCTGCTCATACAGTAACTTTTTCTTTGCCTGTAGAATGGCAAATTACATTAGCTGCCGTTTGGAGTTTTGTTCTTGGATTAATTTTGGGTATTTTTGCAAATTTAAAAAAACCAAAGGAAGCTGAAAATGTTTAAAATTTTGATAATTGAAGATGATAAAATTTTAAATAAGACAATGTGTGATTTTTTAAGTAAATTCGATTATAAAACAATATGCGCAATGAGGGGATTGGAAGGCCTTGATATGGCTAAATCGGAAATCCCTGATTTAATTATTTTAGATCTATTTTTACCAGATATAAATGGAATGGATTTGATTGATAGACTGAAAAAATATACCGAAGAAATAATAGTAATTACTGCTCATGGCGATATTGGAGATGCTGTAAAAGCCATGAAATTAGGAGTATATAATTTTCTTGAAAAACCGGTAGATTTAAAAGTTTTAATTAATGAAGTTAATAGAGCATTAGAGACTATTAAATTAAAAAAAGAAATTAAGGAGTTAAAAGATAGATTAAATGAATATCCTGAATTAATAGGAAAATCAAGATTTATCGAGCAAATAAAAAATAAAATAAATTTAATTGCGGAAAAAAATATTCCTGTGTTAATAACAGGTGAAAGTGGTACTGGTAAAGATATTATAGCCCAAATAATACACAAAACCAGTAACAGAAAAAAATTTGTTGCGGTAAATTGTGGTGCAATTCCACCTGAATTATTTGAAAGCGAATTGTTTGGATATGAAAAAGGTGCTTTTACAGGGGCTGAACAGGAAAAACCTGGAAAATTCGAGCTGGCACATAATGGAACATTATTTCTTGATGAAATTGGCGAATTACCTAAAAACATGCAAGTAAAATTGTTAAGAGTTCTTGAAAATAAAGAAGTAGAAAGAATTGGAGCTACAAAATCTAAAAAGATTAATGTTAGAATCATAGCCGCTACTAATAGTAATCTTAAAAAGATGGTTGAGAATGGTGAATTCAGAGAAGATTTATACTTTAGATTGTCAGTTTTTCAAATTGAAGTAGAACCTCTTAGAAATCATAAAGAGGATATACCTCTTTTGGTAAATTATTTTATACATAAAGCCAATGAAGAATTTGGAACTAAAATAAAGGGTATAAATCCAGATGCATTGGAAATTTTAAAAAAACATATATGGGTAGGAAATGTTCGCGAACTTAAAAATGTTATTTATTCAATGGTTGCAGTGGCAACAAAAGATATATTGGATAAATCATTTATTCCAGAAAATATAAAAAACAGTGAAGATATTGAATATGTGAAAATTCCTATTGGACTAAGACTTGAAGAAGTAGAGAAAAGGTATATACAAAAAACTCTGGAATTTACAAATAATAATAAAACACAGGCTGCTAATATCCTTGGGATATCAAAAATGACATTATTTTCTAAATTAAAGAAAATGAAAAATTAAGGGGGGATTTTATGTCTGAAGAAAAAGAAAAAAAAGAAGAAAATTTGGATTTAAATGATTTATTAAATGATGTTGATGAAATCAATGATTTAATGGATTTAGAAAATTTAGAAAGTAATACGGAATCATCAAATCTGGAAAATAAAAAAATTGAAGAAGATGTTGAAAATTTGGAAGATCTGAAATTATTAGATAATATTGATGTTTCGACAGTTGAAAAAATGGGTGAAAACCTGGATAAAAGCCTGGAAGATATAACTAAAGAAGAAGTAATTCCTGATGAATTACATCAGGAGAAAGATATTTCTGAACCTACTATAACAGAAAGCGCAGAAATACCACCTATGGCAGAAGAAGAGGACATTCCTGAATTGGAATTAGAAGGAAATAGTGAAAAAGCTTCCGAAACACCACTTGAGGAAGTAGCGCATATTGCAGAAACACCTAAACAAGAGGAAGTTTCCGAATCCACTGTAATAGAAAACCCTGAAATAACACCTTCGGCAGAAGAAGGAAACATCCCTGAGTTGGAATTAGAAGGAAATGTTGAAAATATTTCTGAAACACCACTTGAGGAAGTAGCGCATATTGCAGAAACACCTAAACAAGAGGGAGTTTCCGAATCCACTGTAATAGAAAACCCTAAAATAACACCTTCGGCAGAAGAAGAAAACATCCCTGAGTTGGAATTAGATGAAAGTGTCGAAAATGTTTCCGAAACACCACTTGAGGAAGTAGCACATATTGCAGAAACACCTAAGCAAGAGAAAGTTTCTGAACCTACTATAACGGAAAACCCTGAAATAACGACTTCAGCAGAAGAAGAAAATATCCCTGAATTAGAAATTGATGAAAATTCTGAAATCACACCTCAAAATATCGAGGAGGGAAATACATCTCAAGTTATACCTGAATCAACACAACCAATCAATGAAAATGAAGCCACACAAAAAACAGAAGATGAATTAATTATGCCTGATATTAAAACCAAAGATTTAGCTTTAGATGAAAAATTAAAAATGTTCGAATCAAGATTAAATAACAAACTAAGTGAATATGGAAAAGTCATAGAAAATTTAAAAGAAGAAAATAACGAATTAAAAAATAAATTAAAATTATATAATTCAAAATTCGAAGCAATGGAAAGAGCTTTTATTTCTTTATTAAAAAATATGGTATCTATCGCTTTTGGAGATACCTCAGAATTGTTAAAGGCTTTAATAGAAATAAAAAATCAATTGAATTTATCCAGAAAAAATATTACGTTTTTAATTACATTAACTGAAAGCTTAAAGAAGAAAATTCCTGAACAAAACCATTATGTGATATATCATATTCTGGGAAATTTGTATACAGAAGTTGAAAACTATAGTGAAGCTGAAAAAGCATATCTCAGAGCGCTGGATTTTTGCGAAAATAATAAATCTATTGACATGCAATTTAATACATCTGTTATTCAAAATAATCTGGGTACTATGTATGCGGAATTGAAGAAAAATGATTTAGCAAAAAAATACCTTGAATTATCTTTAAATATAAGACGTAATTTAAAAGAAAAGGTTAATGGGAAATATGATATACATCTATTTTATTCTTTAAATAACCTTGGAAGTTTAGAAATGCGCTTAGGAAATTTAGAAAGCGCTGAAATTCATTTGAATGAAGCTTTTTCACTGTTAAATGATAAAATACCTTCAGAAGATAAAGCTATGCTTTTATTTAATTTAGGAATATTATATCAGGAAAAAGTAGAAGCTGAAAAAGCTAGAAAATATTTTGAAGATGCTTTAAAATTATATGAAAAATTATATGAAGATAACTCTATAAAATATATGAAAAACTTGAAAAAGACTATAGAGAAATTGTCATCATACATTCCAGAGATTAAACAAAAATATCAATGGGTATTTACGGAGTGATTACGTTGTCTGGACTAACTATTAGAATTAATGAAATGTTTATAAATGGAATAATTAATAAATTAATTGGAGATAACGTACATAGAATAAAGAAGTTAAATATAAAAATGATAGATACAAAAATTCATTTTCAGTTTATAGCTAACCTTTTTAACAAAGATGGATTATTTGAATTTTTAATAGAGATAAAAGAAATTCCCTACACTTTAACCAAAGGAAATTTAAAATTTTCAATTTCTGGAGACGATGGAATTAAACGTATAATTGAAGGAATTATATATGTTTTTTCAAGATTTATAAATGGAATAGCCATTACTAATAACGAAATAAGTATAGATTTATCAAAAATGGAATACAACGAAAAATTAAAATTGTTATTAGAATCACTTAAGTTAGATAGTTTTGAAATCAAAAATAGCGAACTTTTATTAAAATTAAAATATATAGAATAGATAAAATCTGAAAATATAAGTATGAAGGTGCAAAAATGCTGGAAATAAAAATAGATAAAAAAATGATAATGGATTTATTAAATAAATTTATAAAATATACTTCATCAGATTTTATAAGAAAAATTTTTAATGCGTCCACAAAAATAAGTTTTAAAGAGAATTCTATAGAAATTAAAGTATTTCTTCTTAAATATTATATAAAAATTCATAAAATACCTTTTACCCTTTCAGGCGTTTATGAATTCGAGCATAATTTACCCATATATTTGATAAATAAAAATAAATTACCTCAAAATATATTAATAGACAAAAATAAAATATATATTTTATATTAAAGGAAACTTTTTTACCCAAAACACTTATATAGATACATTTGTATTCGATAATGATAAAGTAATAATAAAATTAAAATAAGACTGTCTAAAAAGTCAAATTCACTCAGACAGCCTAGAATTAAAATTATAATTTCAGGAGGGGAATAATGACAAAAACAGAAAAAAGCTGGGTTATGTATGATTGGGCGAATTCTGCCTATTCTCTTGTTATTACTACTGCTATCTTACCTATTTTCTTTAAAGAAGTAGCTGCAAAAGGGGTTGAAAATTATTTGTCAACTGCTTATTGGGGATATGGAAATACTTTTGCTACAATAATTGTAGCATTATTGGCACCTATTCTTGGAACAATTGCCGATTACAAAAATTTCAAAAAAAGATTTCTTACGTTTTTCTGGTTAATTGGAATAATATCAACAATTTCCTTGATGACCGTCAATGAAGGTGACTGGCTGAAATGTATAATTATATATGTTTTTTCGGCTATTGGGTTTGCTGGTGCCAACATATTTTATGATTCTTTTCTGGTTGATGTAACTACAAACGAAAGAATGGATTGGATTTCTTCAAGTGGATTTGCATGGGGATATATTGGTAGCACAATTCCATTTATTATAAGTATGGCTATTATAATGAAACCTGATATTATAGGAATATCAAACACATTAACAGCAACGAAACTCGCATTTTTAATTACAGGATTATGGTGGGGAGTATTTACATTACCTTTACTAAAAAATGTGAAACAAATTCACTATATTGAACCGTCTAAAACACCAATAAAAGATAGTTTTAATAGAATCTGGAAAACATTTAAAGAAATAAAAAATTATAAAAACATATTTTTATTTTTAATAGCTTATTTCTTTTATATTGATGGTGTAGGAACTATTATAAAAATGGCAACGGTATATGGGAAAGATGTTGGAATAAGTAGTACTCAGCTATTACTTGCACTATTCGCAACTCAGGTTGTCGCTTTTCCTTTTGCATTAATTTACGGTAAACTGGCTCAAAAATTCAATGTAAAGATTATGCTATTTGTAGGAATAATTGTCTATTTTATAATTACAATATATGGCTATTTTTTAGATTCAGCATTTGACTTTTGGGTGCTTGCAATGTTGGTGGCTACTTCACAAGGAGGGCTTCAAGCATTGAGCAGATCCATGTATGGTAAATTAATACCTAAAGAAAAATCGGCAGAATTTTTCGGTTTTTATAATATATTTGGAAAATTTGCGGCAATAATAGGTCCATTTTTGGTTGGGTTTTTTTCTCAAATTACAAAGAGTTCAAGATTTGGCGTATTGAGTATTTCCATATTATTTATAATTGGTGCACTGATTTTAATAAGAGTAAAAGAAGAAAATTATATATAAAAATGAGACGCATAGCGTCTCATTTTTTTAAAACTACTTAAAAAACATAAAATTAATTGATTATAACTATTTATACTTAATTGTTTTGAGTATGCTCATTTATATATAAGTATGTTTGAGTATGCGTATTTGACTATATGAAAAAAATTTCATAAAATTACTATGTATAAAATTACAACTTTAAAAAAAGAACATGAAAAAAAGGAATCTTTTTTGTTATGAAAATCACAACAAATTTAATATTTTTTAAAGGAGGCGTTACTATGTATAGAGTAGCATTATGGGGATTTGGAGCAATGGGAAGTGGGATAGCAAGAAATATAATGTCAAAATATGAATTAGAACTGGTTGGAGTTCATGATACAAGATATGTTGGTAAAGATGTTGGTGAATTATTAGAAATTGGGGAAATAGGTTTGAAAGTTTATGACTCTCCAGAAAAAATGCTTGATGAAACAAATCCTGATTTGGTTATTATTGCAACAAATTCTTTTGTTGAAGTTGTAAAAGAACAAATTATCTTGGCTGTAAAAAAACATATTAATGTAATTACAATTGCTGAAGAAATGGCATATCCGTTTTATACTCATCCAGACGAAGCAGAAGAAATGGATAGTTTAGCCAGGAGATATGGTGTTTCAATTTTAGGAACAGGTATTAATCCAGGATTTGTATTGGATACATTAATTTTGGCTTTATCTGGTGCTGCACTCAATGTAGAACAAATAAAGGCAGCAAGAATTAATGATTTATCTCCATTTGGTCCAACTGTTATGGAAACACAAGGAGTCGGAACAACTGTTGAAGAATTTGAAGAAGGAATTAAAACAGGGAAAATCGTGGGACATATTGGTTTTGAACAATCAATATATATGATAGCAGATGCTTTAGGATGGAATATCGATAAAATTGAACAAACAAGAGAACCAATAGTATCGAATGTATTAAGAGAAACTAAATATGTCAAAGTGGAACCAGGAATGGTTGCAGGATGTAATCATATAGCCAGAGCATATATGAACGGAAAATTAGTTATAGAATTAAAACATCCTCAACAGGTAAGACCAGAATTGGAAAATGTTGATACTGGAGATTATATAGAAATCATAGGAGATCCAAATTTGAATCTATCAATAAAACCTGAAATTCCTGGAGGAAAAGGAACAATTGCTGTTGCAACAAATATGATTCCATCTGTAATAGAAGCAGAATCTGGATTATTATCAATGGCAGATTTGCCTGTACCAAGAGCATTAATAGGTGATTTAACATTATAGGAGTGATGAGATGATTGCTAAAAAAAATGATTGGGTTCAAATATATTTTATTGGGTTATCTCCAGAAGAGCGAGCTAATAATCTTCCAGAGGATACCAAACGTGTTCCTCTGGAAATACGTATAAAAGGTTTTTTATTGGCAGATAAAGCAGAAATAGGAGACGAAGTTGAAATAGAAACTCCTGTTGGAAGAATTGTAAAAGGAAAACTTGAAGAGATTTATCCAAAATACAAACATAATTTTGGAAAACCGGTAATTGAATTACTACAAATTGGAAAACAATTAAGAGAAATGATCGAAGGTGATCAGGAATGAATGATATGAGTTATGATGCAGTAATGTTGAGAAAAAATGAAATAATGAAAAAATCTGTAGGTGTTGATTATACAAAATATGAAATAGAAGGAATTGCCTTTGATTATGAAACAATGATGAAAGATGCTGGATATACAATTGATGAAATAAAAAAAATACAGCTGGAAACAGGTGTAGGAAATACACCATTGGTAGAACTAAAGAATATAAATAAATTGATAAGAAAATTAGCGCCAAAGGGTAAAGGAGCAAGGATATTTGTAAAGGATGAAGCGACAAATCCTTCCGGATCTTTTAAAGATAGAAGAGCCTCGGTAAGTGCATATAGAGCAAAAATAATGGGATATAAAGGAATTATGGCAGCAACAAGTGGTAATTATGGTGCTGCTGTTGCTTCTCAAGCCTCAAAAAGAGGTTTAAAATCGATAATTGTTCAGGAATGTTATGACAGTAAAGGGATTGGACAACCAGAAATATTAGAAAAAGCAAGAGCCTGTGAAGCGTATGGAGCTGAAGTTGTTCAATTAAGTGTGGGTCCTGAGCTATTTTATTATTTTTTAGTATTACTGGAAGAAACAGGGTATTTTAATGCATCATTGTATACACCTTTTGGAATTGCAGGTGTTGAAACGCTTGGATATGAAATAGCTGAGCAATCAATAAAACAATTCGGAAAATATCCTGATGCTGTAGTTATCACACATGCTGGTGGTGGAAACTTAACAGGAACTGCAAGAGGGTTAAAAAAGGCCGGTGCTGAAAACACAAAAGTGATAGGCGCGAGTGTTGATTTACATGGATTGCATATGGCATCGGATAAAGACTTTAATAAAAAATCATTTACAACAGGCCATACAGGATTTGGAATTCCATTTGCAACGTTTCCGGATAGGTCAGATGTACCAAGAAATGCAGCTAGACCCTTAAGATATATGGATGAATACGTTTTAGTAACCCAGGGAGAAGTATTTTATATAACAGAAATGCTTGCAAATATTGAAGGTATGCAAAGAGGGCCAGCTGGAAACACTTCATTAGCTGCTGCATTCGCATTGGCGATGGAAATGGATGAAGATCAAATAATAGTAGTTAACGAAACCGAATATACAGGTGCTGGGAAATTGCCTTCAGCACAATTAACTTTTGCAAAGGAAAATGGAATTGAAATAAAGTTCGGCGATCCAATAAATGAAGATATTCCTGGTAAAAATATAGTATTGCCTGATCATCCATCAAAAATAAAGGTAATAAAATACCCATTAGAAAAATTAAGAAAGTCATATATAAAAGAATTAAAAAAACGTTATGGAAAAAAAGACTTCACAAACAATGAATTGAAGTTTATAGCAGAGGACCTTTCTATATCAATTGAAGAAGTTAAAAATCTCATTAAGGAGGTTATCTCATAATGGAGCCAAGAAAATCTGATTTTGAAGAAAGAGCAAAACGTCTTAAAAACATGACAGATGAAGAATTAGATAAATATTTCTGGGAATTAGTAGAAAAAGTTGTAGATCCTTTAATTGATTTAGCTTCTACACATACATCACCTTCTGTTGAAAGATCTGTATTACTCAGAATGGGTTTTAATAGCATGGAAGCGAAAGCTTTAGTTGATAAATTCTTCGAAAAGCATATTCTTGGTAAAGGTGCAGGAAATATTGTGTATACAATTGCTAAAGAGCACAATATCGATTATATACAGGCTGGAAGAGAATTAATTGCTGGAAAATATTGGGAAGATGTTGAAAGAATTTTTGTTCATGGAGGCGATAAATAATGAAATTAGAGCCTAACAAAAAATTAAATGTAGAAGAAATATTAAAAGATTTAGATAAATATAGACCAAAAAGAAAAGGGTGGACATGGAGAAAAAAATTACCTCCAAGAACAAAAATTGGTAACTTTGAATATTATGAGATAAGCGAACCTTTAAAAAATTTTGTTGCATTACCAGCTGCTCATTACTTTAACAATATAGATCCTCAACCTCAAGAAGTTATAACATCAGAAATTGCATCTGGTAGATTTGAAGAAGACATTAGAAGAATGAGAATGGCTGCATGGCATGGTGCAGATCATATAATGGTTATCAGAACATTAGGCCAAAGCCATATGGATGGGTTAATAGAGGGAACACCAGAAGGAATAGGTGGAATTCCAATTACTAGAAAGCAATTAAGAGCTTCAAGAAAAGCCCTTGATTTAATAGAAGAAGAAGTAGGAAGACCTATTAATTTTCATAGTTATGTTTCTGGTGTTGCAGGTCCAGAAGTTGCAGTATTATTTGCTGAAGAAGGGGTAAATGGAGCGCATCAGGATCCTCAATATAATGTATTATATAGAGGAATAAATATGATTAGATCATTTGTCGATGCTGCAGTCGCTAAAAAAATAATGGCATCAGTAGATATGCTTCAAATTGATGGTGCTCATAATGCAAATGCATCAGCAAAATTCGCATGGAAAGTTATGCCAGAATTATTGGTGCAACATGCTATAAACTCATTATATTCTGTTAAAGCAGGAATGAAAAAAGAAAATATTGCACTATCTACTGTTCCCCCAATTGTTTCACCAACACCAGAATTTAGATTAAACTTTGTATATGCAATAACAATAAGAGAATTGTTTAAAGATTATAAATTTAGAGCTCAAATGAATACAAGATATATAGAATCTGATCTCTTTGACGCAACAAGAATACATGTGCTTGACACATTAATTTCTAGATTAACAAAAGCAGATATACAATCAACAATTACACCAGACGAAGGAAGAAATGTGCCATGGCATATTAATTCAATACGTGGTGTAGAAACTGCAAAACATACATTAATTGCTTTAGATGGAATTAAAGAAATGGTTCAGATAAATTGGGATAATGTAAGGGAAAAAGTTAGAGAATTAAAAATGAGAGCAATATTAATGTTAGAAGAAATAGTAGAAATGGGTGGATATTTCGAAGCAGTTGAAAATGGAATGTTTGTTGATAATGGTGAATATCCAGAAAGAATGGGTGATGGTATTGTTAGAAAGAAAGATGGTGGTATAGGAGCAGGTTCAGTTGTCCCAAGAGATAAAGACTATATGGCTCCAGTATGTCATCATTTTGGGTATAATAATCTTCCAGAAAATTTAGAAAAACCATGTGATTTAATAAATGGATGTACATTATGTAATCCAGACAAAATACAATATATCGATGAACTTGACGAAGAAGATAATGTATATAAGAGATTAAACAAAATAAAAGAATATAGAGAAAATAATTTAATAAAACCAGAAGTTGAATGGAGTTATGATGGATATATACAACTTGATATGACAATTCCTGAATCACCAGAATATGCAGAAGCAGCAGCTCTTGAAATATGTAAAAGAATGGGTTTAGAAGATGCTCAGGTAATTTCAAAAACAATACTTCATCCAACAGAGGCAACATATGTTGAGTTAAAAGCTAAAGTGCCATTTGCTATAAAGAAAGATGAATTAACATTACCTAAAAAAGCAGAAATAATGTCAGACGATGAATTATTCGAATTCTTTGCTAAAAATAAGGTTAAAGTTGTTGCGGGAACAGTTGGAAATGATGAACACAATGTTGGTATAAGGGAAATACTTGATATAAAACATGGCGGAATTGAAAAATACGGTATAAAATATGAATATCTTGGCACAAGTGTTCCACCAGAAAAGCTTATAGATGCTGCAATTGAATTTGGTGCTCAAGCGATTCTTGCTTCAATGATTGTTACACATAATGATGTCCATGTTGAGAATATGAAAAAATTACATCAACTTGCAATAGAAAAAGGTGTAAGAGATAAAATACTATTAATTGTTGGTGGTACTCAATTAAATGATGATTTAGCAAAAGAAAATGGAATGGATGCTGGATTTGGAAGGGGAACAAAAGGAGCACACGTTGCAACATTCATCGCTAAAAAATTGAAAGAAATGCTGGGAGATTAATATTAGACTCCTCTGCACATTGCAGAGGAGTTGTTTTTTGCAATTTGAACCATATACATCAAAATATGGTATAATTTATTATAATAACAAAATTAATAAAATTAAAAATACGATGTCCAAAAAGTAAAGTTGCTCAAACCTTGATTGTTAATCCTCAAAAATAGCTCATTCTCGCCGGTCGTATCAGACTCACATCCATGTTCGGCTTCACTCAATTTTGCATCCGTGCAAAATTGACCGGCTTTATTCACTATTTTTTCGGACAATCTGCGAGTTTTCGCTTGCTTTACTAATTGGACACCCTATTAAAAATAAAAAGGCAAATTATCCAGATTTGTTAAAAGCAGGAGGAATTTTCATGAAGTATATCGATAGAAAAAACACAGATTCTATAAAATGGGACTGGTATGAATGGAATAAACATCTTTTTATAGAAAAAGATGTTTTACCAATGTGGGTAGCTGATATGGATTTTGAAGCTCCTAAAGAAGTTATACATGCATTAAATGAAAGAATAGAACATGGGGTGTACGGGTATACTTTTGAGCCAGTTGATTTAAAAGATAATATAATAAATTGGTTAAAATATAAACATAATTGGGAAATAAAAAAAGATTGGCTATTATCCATGCATGGAGTTATTCCCGCTTTAAATTTCTCAATTCAATTATACACAAATCCTGGGGATAATATTTTAATTCAAACTCCAGTTTATCCACCATTTATGAGTTCAATAAAAAATAATAATAGAAAACTTTTAATTAATGAATTAAAATTAGAAAATAATCATTATGAAATAGATTTTGATGACTTTGAGAGAAAAACAAAAAATGCTAAAATGTTTATTTTATGTAGTCCTCATAATCCTATAGGAAGAGTGTGGAAAAAAGACGAATTAGAAAAAATGGCAGAGATTTGTCTAAAAAACGATGTCTTAATTGTATCTGACGAAATACATGCTGATTTAACTTTTAAAAATTTTAAGCATATACCAATTGCTTCTATTTCAGAAGAAGTTTCAAATAACACAATAATCTTAATGGCACCAAGTAAAACTTTTAATATAGCAGGATTTCATTATGCTTTTGCTGTAATAAAAAATATAAAATTAAAAAATAAATTTAAAAACTGGATTAAACAAAGCGGATTATTTTTACATAATATAGCTGGTTTAGTTGCAGCAAATGCTGCTTACAAATACGGAAAAAATTGGTTAATAGAAACTATGGAATATATCGAAGAAAATTATAAATTTGTTAGAGAATATTTTGAAAAAAATATACCTGAAGTAAGAGTAATAAAATCAGAAGGAACATTTTTAGTTTGGTTAGACTTTAGAAAATTAAATTTATCTCAGGATGAATTAAAAGATTTACTTGAAAAAAAAGCTAAAATTGGTTTAAATAATGGAATTACTTTTGGAACTAACGGAGAAGGCTTTATGAGAATGAATATTGCAACTTCAAGAGACAATATAATAGAAGCGTGCAGAAGAATTGAAAAGGCTATTAAAGGAGAATAAGTATGTCTGAAATAACAAAAAAAGCTTTAGCAAATTCATTAAAAAAATTAATGAAAGAAAAACCTTTGTCAAAAATAACCGTTAATGATGTAGTAAAAGATTGTGGGCTAAATAGAAGAACATTATATTATTATTTTCATGATATTTATGATTTATTAGAATGGATTTTCATCACAGACATATTAGAAGCTGTTGGAGAAAATAAACATTATGAGAACTGGCAAAAAGGATTTTTAAATCTTTTATATTATTTAAAAAATAACAAAAAAATTGTTTTAAATGCATATCATTCAATAGATAGAGATCGTTTGGAATTACATTTGTATGATACAGTTGCTAAATTTATTTATGATGTTGTTGAAGAATTATCGAAAGGATTAAATGTTTCAATTGAGGATAAAAATTATGTTGTGAAATTTTATGAAATAGCCCTTACTGGGATGATTATAGATTGGATAAAAAATAAAATGGATGAGGACCCGGAAATATTAACTTACAAATTAAATAAAATTATTGAAGGTGACATTAAAAGAGCATTAAAGAAATTTGAAAAAAGTAGAAGGTGAAGATGGAAAAGTATATACAGAAACGCAAATAGGAGGAAGAAAGAAATGGAATAAAATTACATATATGTTTTATAAAAACAAATTTTGAAAATCCGTTAATGATAAAACAATAAACCGAGGGTTTTACCTCGGTTTATTGTTTTATTTACCTCAATCTATATTACATTAAATCTTCAAGTGATGTATCTTTTAAAAGCTTTTTTACAAAAAATTCTCCAGGTAAAGGTTTTCCACTATATAGAGTTTTAGTTGCATTTATTACATGTCTGATATCATATTTACTTGGATAAATTTCAGGAACTTTCTTATCGAGATTTAATAATTTATAAACAGCTATAATAGCAGAACGCACAGAATATTCTACAGTAAATACACAATCATTTTCTATTTCTACAAATTGTCCTAAGAATGCCAAATTAACGCTTCCTTCTGGTACAACTTCTGGTCTATCTCCTTTTACACGTGGCATAAATTGACTCGTAATATGTGGCATCATTGCTGGAATTACAATTGCACTATCCACAATTTCTTCCATTAAATCTCCTTCTACACCAAGATGATATAATAATTCTCTTAATAATTCTTCGCCAGTACATTCGCTCATCTTTTTCTTTATATAATTACCTTCATTGTCTGGGAATAAACCATATGCCCATAATACCAAGACATTATCTGGCTGGTTTGCAAAATGTGGCTGTCTACTACATGTAACACTCATTAACCAATTTGAATCTTTTATTGTTACAATACCTCCTGTTACAACTCTTCCAGAATATGGATCTCTTCCTGTAAGATCTCTAAGAACATCTGCCATTTTTGAATCTTTAAATGTCATTGTAAATGATTCCCATTTTGTTTTGTCAATGTTTTCATAAAAAACTTCCGGCCTTCCAAATGCAGGATCTTTTGCAGCTATATTTTTCCACAAGCTCCATACAGGGCCTAATTCTGTATTTAATTCAGGAGCTTTATCCATGCTACCTAATGTCGAATTTTCTGTCATTGACCCGTTTATTACAAATACTAAATCATCCCTTGTTGTTTTTATATATTTCTTTTCTCCATTTTGAATTAGATGTATCCCAGTTACAACTTTTTCTTTTTCTGTTATATCTATATCAAGATCTATAACCTGTGTGTTATTTACAAAATTAACTCCATGTTTTTCTAACCATCTTATTAATGGTATTACAAAAGAATCATATTGATTATATTTTGAGAATAAAATATCTCTTAATTCTGTCATACCAGGTAATAGATGAATAAATCTTTCCATATATCTTTTCATTTCTACTACACTATGCCAATTTTGAAATGCAAACATACTTCTCCATAATAACCACATATCTGTTTCTAAAAATGATGGATCAAAAAATTCTTCAACAGTCATTGCTCCTAAATCTTTTTCTTTCATTAAAAATAGTTTTGTTAATTGTTTTATATGCTTTTCTTCTAACCCTAGTGTTTTAACGGGTACTCTTTCACCACCACTTTTAATTACCCTTTGGGCTGATACGTTGGGATCCCAGTCATTTATTTCTTTCATTTCATCCAGTACTGTTTTGTTTGGATCTTCAAGTGATGGAATATCTGCAAACATATCCCAGGTGCATTCATAATGTTCTTCCATTTCTCTACCGCCACGAATGATATAACCATTTTCTGGATCACCAATACCATCTAATGCACCACCATTTATATCTTTTCTTTCGAAAATTGTAATATTTTTTCCATCTATATGACCGTCTCTTATTAAATAAAATGCTGCTGCTAAAGATGCTATACCTGAACCTACAAGATAGGCTTTTTTATTTTCGATTCCTTTTGGTTTTTTTGGATTGTATTCTCTTTGATAAACGCTCATCCTTCATAACCTCCTTCAAATTTTTCTGACATGATTAAGTATAAACCTTTTTTTTATGTTTGTAAATAAACAAAATTGCCAATATGTGCAAATTTGCAACATATTTGGCAATTTGTGAAAATATAAATTCTCTAAAAAATATAGCGACACAAAGTCGCTATATTTTTATTTTCATGCAATTATTTAATATAATATTTTTAAAACTTTCGGAAGTTCTTTGCCAATCAATGAGATCAACTCTAAAAGGCAAATTAGAATCCTGGAAATCTTCTTCAATTTCAAACAAAGTTATTAAATCTAACTTTTTTCCACAATCAATAGCAATATCAAGATCTGAAGCTTCATTTGATTTACCAGTAATTCTGGAACCAAAAATTATTATTGTACAACTCTGTATATGTTTTTTTAGAATTTTTATAATTAAATTAAAATATTCCTCTTTAATATCAAAAGTCATTTTTTTCCTTAAGCCTCTCTAATAAAAATTTAGCATCATTTATAAATTCTTTTGATACTTCAAAAACTTCTTCTGCAATTTCAATATTATATGTGTGAGACGTTAAATTCCTATATTTATGGTATTTAAACCATTTTTGAACATTATCTATAAGTTTATTTTCATAACTTAATCTAAAGAGTTCTTTTCTTGGTATGCCATCTACATAAATTTTCCCTATATTTTCTTCAAGCCATCTTTTCATAAATTTCCAACATAATTCATATGTAAATTCAAAGTTCTGTATAACTCCAGCTTTAATTCCATATCTAAATGTTACATCAAGAGATTCCATAAATTCATTATCATTTGTTTTTTGGATAAGCGTATCCAGAGAATTTATAGCTTTTTCAAGACTGCTAATATCTAATGCCATAAAAATCTCTCCTATTCATTACCTGCAATATCTATTTCAGAAACAATAACAGATGGCGAAATTGCGCCTCCAAATGAAATCCACATATCATTTCCAATAGCTTCAATATTTTTTAAAATGTTGAGAAAATTACCTGAAACTGTGATTTGTTCAACACCACCAACAATTTCTCCATTTTCTACTTTTAATCCCTGTGCTCCTAATGAGAATTCCCCTGAAATTGGGTTAGCTCCAGAATGCAATCCTTCTAATGATGTAATAATTATTCCATTATCTAATTTTTTTATTAATTCATTAAAGTTTAGTTCTCCTGGTTCAACTAACAAATTAATTGGAGCAATTCCTCTTCCTGATGCATTGCCAGTTGATTCCTTTCCATCTTTTTTTGCTGTCTTTAAATTATATAAAAATGTTTTAAATTTCCCATTTTCTATGATATTTTTTTCTTTTGTAGGAACACCTTCATTATCAAATGCGGCATTTGATAATGATCCTTCATAATATGGCACATCTTTTATTTTTAATATATCACTACCTATTTTTTCTCCTATTTTTTCTTTTAAAGGTGACATATTTTTTTGTGCGTTTTCTGCAGAAATCATAGGTATTAACATAGTAGATATTAGTGATGCAAACTCATCTTTTCTAAAAATTACTCTATATTTTCCGCTTTTAACAGATTTAGCCCCGATTTTTGCTTTAGCTTCTTCAACTGCTTTTTGACTTATTTCTTCAACATTTAAATTTTCCGGTTTTGTTGTAAGACCATACCAAAATCCTGATCTCGGAGATTTATCTTTTGCCACTACTGAAATATATGCATATCCACCGTCACCTTTATATGATTTTTCAAGGCCTAAAGTGTTAGCCATTGAAACCTCCGTAACCTGATGGCCTAATACAGTTATAGGAACCATCATTATACTTTCATCTTTTGAAGCTATTTCATGCATTTTATTTAATTTTTCCATTTTTTCTTTTACACTTAATTTTTCAAATTCTCCATAATATGATTTTATATCAGGATATTCGCCTTTACCATCATAAAAAAAGTTTTCCTCTTCTGAATCAATTATTTCATAATTTGTTATTGCTTCTTCCAACAATCTTTCGGGAGCATCAAAAATTGTAGTTGAAGCGGATCCAATTTTCCCATTTTTCAATACTTTTAAAGAGATTGAACTATTATTTGCATCTTTGTATTCATCCATATTTCCATTGGCCAGTCTTATTGAAAATTCGTAATTTTTAGAATATGTTATTTGAGCTTCAAAACCTTTTTCTTTTGCTAATTTAAATACTTTATCTTTAAATTCATTATATGTCATTTATTTCGCCCCCCAACAATTATTTCAGAAACCCTTATAGTAGGTTGTCCAACATCCGCTGGAATACTACCAGAAATAGATCCACACATTCCCTGACCTCTGGCTATATCATTTCCAACCATATCTATTTTTTGTATTATTTCATATCCTTTTCCTATTAATGTTGCACCTCTAACTGGTTTTGTTATTTTTCCATTTTCTATTAAATAACCTTCATTTACAGCAAAATTAAATTCTCCTGTTGAAGGATTTACAGATCCTCCACCCATTCTTTTTGCATATAATCCGTATTCTGTGTTAGCAATAATTTCTTCAGGATAATTATCTCCAGGCAAAATGAAAGTATTAGTCATTCTCGATGTTGGAGCAAATGTATAATTCTGCCTTCTTGCACTACCTGTTGGTTCCATATTCATTCGTCTTCCGCCTAATTTATCTATCATATATCCTTTTAATACGCCTTTTTCTATTAACAAATTTCTTCTTGTCGGTGTTCCTTCATCATCTATATTTGTTGAACCCCATGCATTTGGTATTGTTCCATCATCAACAGCAGAAACGCATTCTGCAGCTACTTTTTGTCCTAATTTACCAGCAAAAACAGATGCACCTTTTGCAACAGAGGTTGCTTCAAGTGCATGGCCAACAGCTTCGTGGAAAATAACTCCTCCAAATTCATTTGCAATTACAACTGGCAATTTCCCTGCAGGTGCAGGTTCTGCTTTTACCATTTTCACTGCAGTTCTTGCTGCTAACTTACCTACTTCCTCTACATCTATTCTATCGAAAAATTCAAACCCCATGCCTGCTCCTGGACCATAAAATCCCGTTTCCATTACTCCATTATCTTCAGCTACTGCTGAAATCATTAACCTTGTTCTAACTCTATTATCTTCTGCAAAAACACCTTCTGAATTTGCAACCAAAATATTTTGATTATATTCCCAATATCTAACAACTACTTGTTTTATCAAATCAGAATAGTTTTTCGCTGAACTATATGATCTTTTCATAACATCAACTTTTTTCTTTTTTGTTATATCTTCAGGATATAATAATACTACATGCTTATTGTCAAATTTCTTTTCTGTTAGATTTAAAGTTAAATCCTTTATTTTTATTTCGCCAAGAGCTTCTCCAACTCTTTTTGCTACATTTAATAAACTTTCCCTACTTAAATCATTTGTGTATGCATATACTGCTTGAGTATTTAAAAATCCTCTTATACCAACACCAAAAGTATTGCCAGATGATGCATTTTCTAAGTCTCCATTTTTCATTTCAAATGTGTTGGTATATCTTTTTTCTACAAATACTTCAGCAAAATCTCCACCGTATTTTAATACGGTCCTGATTACTTCATTTACTAATTCCTTGCTTAACACTATTTCACCCCCGAAATTGTCAGTTTAATAATATTATATCACATTATCATATAATTAGCAAAGCTAATTATATGATAATTATATATATTCAAATCATAAAGGATTGATGTGCAAATTAGCGAAGCTAATTATATGATTAAATATATAGATATATTTAAGTTTTAATATATTTATTAATAGAAAGAGTGTCTTATTAATAAAGCTAATTAATAATTCTCAAAAAACTTTTCAAATGTATTTATTATATAATTAATCATTTCATTTGTAATACCAGGATATACACCTATAAAAAACGTATTATTCATTATTATATCGGTATTTATTAGCTCTTTATGAATTTTATATTTCACATCTTCATATGCCGGTTGTCTTGTTAAATTTCCTCCAAATAACATTCTTGTCATTATTTTATTTTCTTCTAAATAAGTTACTATATCCCATCGTGAAAATTTGTCATTATCTTTTACAGTTATTGGAAACCCAAACCATGATGGATCACTTTTTGGTGTTGGTTCTGGTAATATAAGATATTCTTCATATTTTTTAAGTCCTTCTTTCAGCAATCTAAAATTTCGTTTTCTTTTTTCTATGAACTCTGGTAATTTTTTTAATTGTGCAACTCCTACCGCAGCTTGCATATCTGTTAATTTTAAATTATATCCTATATGTGAATATACATATTTGTGATCATATCCAAAAGGTAATGTTCCATGTTGTTGTTTAAATCTCATTCCACATGTATTACTGAACCCTGGTTCGCAATAACAGTCTCTTCCCCAATCTCTAAATGATTTTACCAGTCTTTCTAATTGTAGGTTGTTTGTCAGTATTGCTCCGCCTTCACCCATTGTGATGTGATGTGCAGGATAAAAACTTACTGTTGCTATATCTCCAAAAGTTCCTACTAATTTCCCGTTAAATGTTGAACCAACTGCATCACATATATCTTCTATTACCCATAAATTGTATTTTTTAGCTACTCTCATTACTTCATATAAATTAAAAGGATTCCCTAATGTATGAGCTATCATTATAGCTTTTGTTTTTTCTGTAATAGCAGATTCTATTTCTTCTGCTTTTATGTTATATGTTGGTATATCAACATCTATAAAAACTGGTATTGCTCCATTTTGTATTATGGGATTTACTGTAGTTGGAAATCCAGCCGCTACTGTTATTACTTCATCGCCAGGCTTTATTCTTCTTTCTCCAAGTTTTTTTGATGTTAATGCAGATAATGCTAACAAGTTTGCGGAGGAGCCAGAATTTACCAACGTTACACTTTTTACTCCAAAAAATTTTGCAAATTCATATTCGAATTTTTCTGCAAATCTTCCTGTTGTAAGCCATCCATCAAGTGATGCTTCAACAAGATTTATATATTCTCCTTCATCAAATACTCTTCCAGCAAATGGTATTACTGTTTTTCCAGGTATAAATTCTTTTTTTATTTTATTTTTTGCATATTTTTTTGTAAGTTCTATTATTTCTTTTCTTATTTCTTCCATTTTTAATCCTCCAACCACTTTATTTTATTCTCGAAATATTCTATTTGATTTATACATAAATCAAATACATCATTTTTCTTATAATTTTTATACCATTCCACAGTTAGTTTTATTGTTTCATCTATATTTAATGTTGGTTCCCAATTAAGATAAAACTTAGCTTTACTAATATCTAAATTCAATAATTTTGCTTCATGTGGATGATTTTTATTTGATAAATCTTTCCATCTACCTTTTCCATAGTATTTTATAACTTTTTCTACTATTTTTTTTACTGTTACTATTGAATTTAAATGTGGGCCAAAATTCCATGGGCCACTATATTTTTCCGGGTTTTCCATTAACTTTGTACCTAAAAGTAAATATCCACTTAACGGTTCAAGTACATGTTGCCAAGGTCTAATTGCATGAGGACTTCTAATTTCTATTGGTTTATTTTCTTCTAATGCTTTTATACAATCAGGAATTATTCTATCTTTTGCCCAGTCTCCGCCACCTATTACATTTCCTGCTCTTACTGTGGCTATGACCTTATTATGTTTTTCAAATTCTTTAGGATTAAAAAATGATCTTAAATATGCACTTGAAACTATTTCACTTGCTCCTTTGCTTGCACTATATGGATCGTATCCACCCATTGGATCATTTTCTCTATATCCCCATATCCATTCTTGATTTTCATAACATTTATCTGATGTAATGTTAATTAATATTTTGGATTCGCTTGTATTTCTAAACGCTTCTAATACATTTACTGTTCCCATTACATTTGTTTCTATTGTTTCTCGTGGAGTTTCATATGATAATCTAACCAATGGTTGCGCTGCTAAATGAAAAATAATTTCTGGCTTATATTCTTCAAAAACTTGTTTCAATTTATTATAATCTCTTATATCCCCACGTATATCTATTATTTTTTTTGAAATATTTGATAATACAAAGTTATCTCTTTGAGTATAAGGATCTAAAGCATAACCTATTACTTTTGCTCCCATTTTTAATAACCACAATGAAAGCCATGAACCTTTAAATCCTGTGTGTCCTGTTATTAATATTTTTTTGTTTTTATAGAATTGATTCATATTATCACTCCACGATCTTAAGTAATTCATTAAATTTATTTATAACAACAGTACAATTATTAAAATTTGATTTGTTTTGGCAAAAACCATAAGAAACACATATCATGTCAATGTTATTATATTTTGCCGCATCAATATCACTTTTTGTATCTCCAATCATCACACTACTATTTGAAGATATTTCAAGTTCTGTAATTAATTTTTTCAATCTATTTTTTTTTGGTAAAACATTACCTTCTAAAGGAACTCCGACAACTTTTTTGAAATATTTATCCATCTTAAACTTTTTTAGTATTTTGTTGGCAAAAATTTCTGGTTTTGACGTTATAATATACATATTATTATTTTTATTGTATAATTCTTCTAATGTTTCCAGTACATATGGGTATAAATTTAACATATATACCCCTTTTTCTGCATATAACTCTCTAAAATCTTTTCTAATTTTAAACTTTAAAGGGTTATCCTCAATTCCAAAGATTATATCCATAATCTCATCTAACGTTGGACCTATAAGTTTTAGTATTTCGTCTCTTGATAAAGGTTCTAAGTTATTTTTTTTAAATGCTTCTTGCATAGAAAATATAATACCTTCTGATGTGTCAAATAAAGTACCGTCCATATCAAAAAATAAATGCTTATATTTCATAATATCCCTCTTTTTCTGACATGATATTATTAAATTCTTCTCTATCCAAATACGGCCACAGATCTTCCATAGGGAGAGTTATTATTTTCCCATTTTCTATTTTTGATTTTGTTCTTGGAATAGTTGTATAAATTTCAGGAATTTTAACATTACAAATTACAGGTCCCTCATAATCAAGTATTTCGTCTATTTTATTAATTAAGTCTTTATTATTTCTTAATTCATAAAATTTCAAACTATATGCATGCGCTATTTTTTTCATATCAGGTAAAGTTAATCCACTACTTTCATTACTGCCCACATAATTTCCATTAAAATAGTTATTTTGTGTATTTACAATAGAACCGTATCCTTTATTGTCAAGAATAAAACATTTTAAAGGTATATTCAATCTTCTTAACGTTTCTAATTCCTGTATATTCATTTGAATTCCGCCATCTCCTGTAATACATATGGTTCTTCTGTTTAATGCAATAGCTCCTGCAATTGAAGCAGGTAATCCAAATCCCATAGCTCCAAATCCTTCATTATTATAGACTCTTTGTCCTTTTTTTACTTTAAATGATTGCATAGTAATTTCGCTACATAATCCTGAACTTCCTGGAATAATTGCATCATTCTTGCTTAATTTTTTTGACAAAATATCTATTAATACATATGGATTTACAAAATCTTTCATTTTATAATATTCATCTTTTATAATAGGATATTTGTTTTTTAATGATTTACAGAAACTTAACCATTTATCTTTTCTCTTAAATTCTATTTTTCTTATTTTTCTATTTAATATATCTAAAAATCTATATGCATCACTTACAATTTTTAACTCTATATCCATTTCTAATTTATCTATTTCATTTTTATCCACATCTACTATGACTTTTTTTGCATATGGTGCAAAATTTTTATGATTATATGCTGTTTGCCCTGTATCTAATCTTGCACCAATAGAAATAAAAAGATCGGACTTTTGTTGTATAAAATTGGCATATCTTGAGGCGATAGCTCCAGGTCTTCCAAAATTTAATGGATCATTTTCATCAAGAAAATCTATAGCTTTCCAAGTTAATAATATTGGAATATTTAATTTTTCAATAACTGAATAAAATAATTTTTCCGCTTTTGCTAATCTTATGCCATTTCCAGCAAGTATTACTGGCTTTTTTGATTCTTTTATCATTTCAATTAATAACTCAATTTTTTTATCTATATCATCATCAAAATTTGATTTTGGTGGAATATAACCTTTTAATTTTTTTTCATCTATAATCGCAGCCTGTATATCCAATGGAATATCGATCCATACTGGTCCTGGTCGTCCTGTAGTTGCAAGATAAACAGCTTTTTCAAGATGGTATCTAATGTCTTCTGCATCTGTTATCGTTACTGCATACTTTGTAATTGGTTTTACTAAAGATATTATATCAATTTCTTGAAAACCTTTTTGCCTTAATTTTGAATCTTTAATCATATCCTTAGTTTTAACCTGTCCGGAAATTATTAACATAGGAGTTGAATCAACCCATCCAGCAGCAACTCCAGTTATTGCGTTTGTTCCTCCAGGTCCAGTGGTTACTAAGCCCACCCCTATATTATTTGTAGCCTGAGCATATGACTCAACGCTAATAGAAACTGCTTGCTCATTTAAATTGGTTATATATTTTAATCTTTTATTTTTTCCCAGTGAGTCTACAAGATGCATGCAACCTCCACCTGGAAGCATAAACACATGTTTTACCCCTAAATTTGCAATAAAATTAAAAACATAATCGGAAAGTTTCATCATTTTAATCCCTCTTTTCTATAAAAATCTATAGTTTTTATTATTGCATCTTTTAAAGATGTATACTCTCTCACTCCAAGTTCTTCTTTTATTTTTTTCGTTGACGGTATATATTTATCTACTTTTTTTGAAATTTCCTTTTTTTGAATTATAATTTCCATTTTTTTATTAGATACGGAATTGATTAATTCAGCTACTTCTTTTATTGATACAATATTTTCTGATCCAACATTATATATTGATCTATTTTTTGAATTTATCAATATCTTAAAAAACCATATTATTGCGTCTGCTGCATATAAATATGATCTTAATGCTTTCCCATCTCCCTTTATTACTATTGGACCTCCTTTCAAGGCGTCTCTAATAAAATTTCCAATAGCATAATGCAAATTCAATTGCAAATAAGGTCCTACAAAAGCAAATCCCCTGGCTATTTTTACTGGAATATTATAGTTTTTCGAATATTCTAAAGTTAAAAATTCAGCCATCTTTTTCCCGATTGATAATGCCGCATTCGGATCTTCAAAACATAAATTTCCACAATAGTATTCAGGAATTTTTTCGTAAATATCAGAATGAGTTCCGTAAACCTTACCGGAACTCATATATAAAAAACCTTTTATTTTGTTTTTCTTTGCAAATTCTAAAATTCTTTTTGTGCCAGCAGTTATAGTTTCAATTCTGATAATTTGATTTTCACCTTTGAACCATCCTTCTGCAGAAGCGCTGGCTCCATGTATAATATATGAAAATTTTTCATTTGGAAAATCAAAATTTCTAATATCTCCTTTATAAAAATTTACATATTTTTCATTACTTAAGTACGGAAAATTTTTCTTAAATTTTTCTGGATTTCTTGACAATACACCAATTTTTATATTTGTATTCAATTTCTCATTAGCTCTTAATATACTTCCTAAAAACCATTTACCAAAAAATCCTGTTCCACCTGTAATAAAAATTTTTTCATTTTTTATTTTTTTAAATTCTTCTTTTAATTCTTTCAAAATAAAATCAAGGTCTTCTTCAAATCTTTGATTTAGTTTCATCTTATTTCCTCCATCTTAAATACCCATTTTTTGTTTTCTCTGTTTTGAGTTTTTCTTCATCTTTTATGTAGTCGTTCTCATCAAAAACTTTAAACCACGGTACTGGTAATGGTTTATTCCCATATATTCTTTTCGAATCGTATTCTTCTATAAAGTGTTTGTCTTCTGCAATTAAGCATGTATCAACATATTTTCCGAACCATTTTATCTTTAATCCTCTTTCAATGATATCTTTTAATGGTTCTTCAAACACATTTCCTAACGATGCATGTATATATGGACATGGCATAACATCGCCATATTGAGTAACTGATATCATTCTTTTTACTGCAATGCATCCAAGATCCAAACCATATCCAGGAGTTAAATGTGTAAATACATTATATTTCTTTTCAAGTTCTCTAACATAATCCATATCCTTTTTAGTTACTAATACATCATAGTTTCCTTCCCAGTTTCCTACAGGTTTTGCATAAGTTACAAAAACACCTACATCTTTGCTGTTTAAAAATTTCAAAAATTCTTCAAACTCTTCAGAATAAACCCTTTGTTTGGTAACTACTGTTTGAATTATAATGTTTAACCCTGCTTTTTTTGCAGCATCTATAGCTCTTAATGCTCTTGCATGAGAACCTTTTTTCTTTCTAAATTCATCATGCTCTATTTCATTTAAACTATCAAGACTTAATTGTATTTTGTCAACTCCCAATTCTTTCAAATGAAAAGCTTTTTCTTCATCAAAATACCATCCATTTGTATCAAGGGATATATAAAATTTCTGTGGATCTATGGCTTTTATTACCTCATCTAAATCTGGAAAAACCAATGGTTCTCCACCAGTTATAACAAAATGGGCTAAACCCATTTCATCAGCTTGTCTAGATAATTCCTTGACATCTTCTGGTGTAAAACTCCTTGCACCGGGTTTTCTTAGTTGCGAAATACCACAGTGAACACAATTAAAATTACATGCATAATTATACTGAAATTGTATTATAGCAATGCTTTCTCCACGCTTTACTTTTTCTTCAAATTTTAAAATTTTTTCATAAACATAAGGTTTTTTCTCTTTTAATTCATTCCTTTTTAAATCTTCGCTCTCTTGAACTTTATAATCAATTTTTTTCTTCATCATCTTACCTCCGTTATATTATTTTCAATTTATTCTTTTCTAAAATCGCTATTTTTATTTCAGGATATTCTTCTAATAATTTTTGTTTTATTTCATGGGAATAACTTCCCGCCATTATAATAATCGCCTTAACAGGGTTTTCTCTTAAATAGTTAGGGGATACTATTTTAATATGCGTTGCTGGAGTATATTTATTTTGCTTAAATTTTGCAGAATCTATAACATATCTACATTTATCTCCTAAATTCAAAGCAGCCATTACAAATAATGCTTGATGCCCAGCTCCCCAAATTGCAAAATCTGGATATTTGTTAATAAAATCATAAATATTTTTCTTCAATGTTTCCTGAAATGCCTGAAATCCAGAGAAATTTAATTTCTTTCTTTTTTTTACTATTGCTGATATTATATAGTCATTCCATATTTCATTTATTTCAATTATCTCAAATCCACTTATTCTTAAAGTTATTTCAAACGTTTCTTTTGTAAAATAAGATAGATGATCTATGGTAAATTCTGAAATCATTTTTTCTTTTTTTATCATGTTAAAATTTGGAACCTCTATTATACCAATTCCGTTATCATTTAAATTATTTGATAAACCTCTTAAAAAGGTTACTGGCTCTGGCACATGTTCTAAAAAATTAAACATAAAAAAGGCATCATATGGTTTATCTGGTAATTCATATTTTTCAGTATCTATATATCCTTGAATAGCTTTTAAGCCTTTTTCTTTTATATATTTTATATTCTCACTAGAATATTCAAAACCATATACATTTTTGCTAATTTCTGCTAATATACTTAAATAATCACCATTTCCACTTCCTATTTCTATACACTTTTTATTATATAAATCATATTTCTCAAAAAACTGTTTTAATTGTTTTAATCTGAATTTTTTCATTTCACTTGATACAGATGTAGCCCTAATTACTGTTTTATAATATGAAACGGGCTCATTAATCAATTGTATGAGCCCGCATGATGTACATTGAGCAATATTTAAAGATATACTTTTATCTTTTCTTAAACTATGTTCATCAGGGAAAAATTGGGATTTTGCTGGTAAATTTTCAATACTATATAGTGTTTCAACTTCTCCACCACACACACGACATTTATTCATTTTTTATCTCCACCTTTAATAAATTATCAATATAATCAGAATAATATAAAGGATTAAAATATCTATGTAATCCATATTTTTGACACGTTTTGCATAAAGGGTGGTTTTCTCTTAATTTAATTACTTCTTCAAATGTTATATCAAGATAATTATCTGCTAATTTTCTATATGTGTAATTACAACACTGCATTACAGATAAATCCCAATTTATTACAGGCACAATTCTTTTTAAAAGGCAATTCTTATCTTTTTCTTTCTTCGCATTTTTAAGCATATCATCAAGTGATACTAACATTATATCCGCACCTTTTTGAGCATTAGTTGGTAATTTTCCAGTTTGAATATATCCCATTTTGCATTTTTATGGGTTATTTCATAATGTTCCGAACCATATCCTGAAACTGAAACTCTTATTTGTGGAGGTTTTGATTTTATAATTTCTTCAATATTATTTCCATAATTTAGATTAGTCGATATACCACCAGCAATTCCATATTTATTATTTATTTTTATAATTTCGGGGAGTTTAGGGTGTAAAAAAGGATCTCCCCAAACATATAAATCTACCAAGTATAAAAAAGGCATCTCGGCAATCAGTTTTTTTATTACTCTTTCATAATCTGTTATATTCATAAACCCAGTCTTTTTAAACCTGTTTTTAAAATCCCCTCTTGGACAGCTAATGCAACTTAAATTACAAGAACCGGAAATTTCAATTACTGGATAATATGGTGTAAACCTTTGGATGTTTATAAAATCTTTACCTTTCTCTAATCCATATTTTTCACATATTTTAAACATTTCTTTATTTTTTTTATCTACACTTGCCGTAAGTATAAAAGCATTGTTTAATTTATTTTTGTCTTCAAAAATTTCTTTCGGATCTAAAATAGGTATCCCTTCATAATACTCTCCAATAAGTTTTGGAGAACTATCTAAAAAAGCTTCTATTTTAAAACCGTTTCTTTCCAACGCTTTTAAAAAACCTCTCCCTCGTATAATTAGTATAGAATAATTATTAATAATTATATTATTATTATTATTATTATGCTCTTTGAAAAGTGAATATATTATATTGGTTTAAGTATCTTTAGCTATATATTTTAATATTAATAGTTTTTTGTTGAGAATTTTTTATTGTTTATTATTTACTTGATGTATTATTTACTTGTTTTTAAATTTTACCTCTGGTAAAATAGTTTTAGGTGCCACTCCCTTATATATTCTATAAGGTATTATTCCTTTCTTTATTTTCATATTTCCTTGCGGACAAAATACGCAATTTAAATTACATATCCCCGATATTTCCACAACAGCTTCTGGGCGTCTAATATTTATATAAGTTATATAATCAATCTTCTTTTTTAATCCAAATTCTTTACATATTTGTTCCATCTCATGTTTATATTGTGCTGCAGCCAAAATTAAAACAGCCTTTTTTTTCTTTGCCAATTCAATCGCTTTATTTGAAGAATAAACTCTTTTATCTTCAATTATGGTTCCCACTTTTTTTGTATCTGAATCACAAAATCCTTTTATATGTATTTTATTTTTCAAGATTCTTTTTTATAACTCTCCCTAATTTCCCAACACCCCATATAAATACGTCTTTTTCATTTATAAAATTTTTTAAATCTTTTATACTCATTCCTTGAATAGTTTTTAACGGTTTGAAATCGTTCATTTATTCACTCCTAGCGTATAATACAGTTTCACTTATATATACAGTATAATTTCTTAAATAAAATTTATAATCAGGATTTAATTTATTTAGCATTAATGGAAATTCCCATATATGTTCCGCACTATGATAAACACAAATAGCTAAATCAGGTTTATACGTAGAGATCAATATGGAACCACCTTTTATTGCTTCTATTTCAGCTCCTTCTATATCCATCTGAATAAATGTTGGAGAATAATTAATCAACGCATCATCTAATTTTACTGTTTGTATAAGATCTTTTCCATTAGCTGATATTTTACTGTTGGTATTATTTCCTGATGAAAAGAAAATTTGTGTTGTTTTAGAATATACTCCACATGGATATGCGAAAATTGCATCCGCTATATCTTTTTTATTGTTATTAATATATTTAATCAATTTACTATAATTAATTAAATCTGGTTCAAAACAAACTACAGACTCTTGCTTTCCTTTGTATTTTACAAGATTTCTTATAGTATCTCCATTATATGCACCACAATTAATAAACCTCGAGTAATTCATAATTATATCATCAGGAAAGTATTGCTTTTCCACACTTTCACAAGGTAATTCTTGAGGCATTTATATATTATGTGTTTTTAAATATTTTAAGTAAATATCTATACTTAATTTATCCGAAAATAATGTGAAAACTTTTAATATTTTATCCTTTTGCTTTTTATAATATGAAAAACTCATTTTCTCTATTTCATGACTTGTAAAATGAAGATGATATTCATATATTTGATTTGCTAAAATAATATTTTTAAAATTCTTTTGTTTAAGTATATTGAAAATTTCATTATAATATTCTTTCTTTCCAACAGTTATTATTACTACATAATTCTCAGTGTCATGTATATTTAAAGATTCTGGGTTAAATAAAGGAATATCTCTAAACTTTTCTCCATTTTCTGCTCTTTTATCGATAATTCCATCTATTTTTATATCATTATACCTATCTAATACTATTGAAAAAAAGGTTATACATCCACTTCCGCAACCATATAACAATATTTTTTTTCCTTTTACTAAATGATATAAAGAAAATTGTTCAGAATATGAAATATATTGTTTTTTTAATCAATCTTCTAATTCTTTAAATTTATCCATAATTCCACCTAATAAGATAACATATCTTCTGTTAAATAAATTTGTGTTTTTCTGTGTTTGTTAGATTGGATTTTTTTATCACTATAGAATGAATCATTTTTGAAATGTGTTGTTGAAATTTCTTCAATAACTGCACCTGTTTCACTATAAAAAGAGTGTTTTTTATTTCTTTCCACTATTATAATATCTCCGGTTTTATAAACTCTTTCTTGACTATCTATATTTATTATAAAATCTCCATATAATACATTAAATGTTTCTTCTTTTTGTTTATGATAATGTTCAGGGTGCTTTTGTCCAGGAAGTAATATAATTATTTTTTTGCAATATTCTCTATTTATTATGTCTATAATTGCTGCTCCAAAGTTTTTAAAATTATCCAATCCATAATGATGTGAAAGCTCACAGACACTATTTTCTGGAATTACAACATTACTTTTCCTAACAATATCGAGAATTTCTCTCACATATTCTTTTATCTGAGGATATAAATCTTTTATCTCAACATTGTTTTCAGAAATCGGTTCATATGCTTTAATATCCTTTTTGGCTACAAACTTTTTATATTTAGACATATCATTAGATGCATATTGCCCATTTTGTCTTGGTATGGCAAAAAAAACTTCATTCATAGTTATACATTGACCTTTTGAAATGTTTTTTAATGCAAATATACCTCTTCTTAGATTTTTTAAGGATGTAAGTTCTCCTTTTGAAAATGAATATCTTTTTCCTCGAACTCCGGACATTATATATGCTTTTTTTGCCGACTTTAACCATTTATAAACTTGTTCTGGATTAGCAGAATATGCATTTAATTTTATTTTATCTGTTTCAATTCCAACATGTTTTTCAAATATGGTAGCCCCTTTTGCAATAGCTATTTTTATAGCATCAAAATTATCTGGTTTTTCATGCGTTGAAAAACCTACATTAATGTCAGGAAATTCATTTTTCAACAAATCAATCTGATTTAATTCTAATTTTTCGTCTGTTGTAGGATATGCAGCAACACAATGCATAATATTAATATTTCTGCCTCTATGTTTAAAGAAATATATAACATTTCTTATTTCATTTAATGTTGCGCCAGCTATTGAAGCAATGATTGGCTTATCATATTTTGAAATTTCCTCTAACAATGGCCAATCAGTAAAAGATGCACTCGCTACTTTTATTATGTCATAATTATGCTTTATAACTTTTTTAACGGAATTCTCATCAAAGGGTGTACACATTGTTATAAATTCATTTTTTTCTAATTCATCTTTTAACTCTAAAAACTGAGATTCACTTAATTTTGTCTCCGAAAAACGTTTTATATATTTGTAAGAAAAATCATTTTTATAATCAGGGTGAATAAACGTATCTAAATCCCTATATTGGAATTTAAATGCAAAATCAAATATATCTTCAAATTCTTTAATAACTTTTTTTATTTCTCGAATAATTCTTTTTCCATGCTCAACATTTCCCTGATGGTTGTTTGCCATTTCAAAAACAAATAATGGTTTTTTAAACAATTCAATCATAGTAGTTCCTCCTTATTCCCATAATTTCCATGGAGCTTTTCCGGTGTTCCATAATCTTTCAAGCTCATGCTTATCTCTTAAAGTATCCATTGGCTTCCAAAATCCATCATGATGAAAAGCCATTAAGTTACTCTCTTTTGCCAATTTTTCAAGCGGCCCATCTTCCCACGCAGTATTATCATCGACTATATAATCAATAACTTGTGGTTCTAAAACAAAAAAACCCGCATTAATTCTCGAATTTTCACTTTTTGGTTTCTCTATAAATGATTTAACGGAATTATCTTTATCTATATTCAAAACACCAAATCTTCCTATTGGTTGAACAACTGTAATAGTTGCCAATTTATTATGTTTTTCATGAAATTCAACAAGTTTTTTAATGTTTACATTTCCAACCCCATCACCATAAGTAAGCATAAATCTTTCATTATTTAAATATTTTTTTATTTTCTTTATTCTCCCGCCAGTCATTGTATTTAATCCCGTATCAACCAATGTAACCTTCCATTTCTCAGAGTAACTATTATGTATTTCTATATCTCCTGTAGATAAATCTACTGTCATATCACTCATATGATTATAATAATTGGTAAAATATTCCTTTATAACATATCCTTTATAACCAAGACAAATTATAAAATCATCAAAACCATAGTAAGAGTATATTTTCATAATATGCCATAGTATCGGTTTTCCACCTATTTCAACCATAGGTTTAGGGATTCTTATTGTTTCTTCTTCCAACCGTGTTCCATAACCGCCTGCCAAAATTACAACTTTCATCTTATTCCCCCTTATAAAATACCAGAAAATTTAAGTATTCTTTTAAAAACACTTTCTTCATTATAAAATTTCAACGCTTCTTTAGTATAATTTCTTAAATCTTCTCCCAAAGTTCTTAAATATCTTTTGGGATTCTCTAGATCTAATATGCTTTTTACTATATCATAATATGTATTATAACTATAAAAATCAAAATATGGATCTTCAAGATTAAAGTCCTTCCCTAATATTCCTCTTGGATTAATATATCCTGTATATTGAGAGACGAAATTAAACCACAGTGTAGTATCTGCAAAAATCGTTGGAATTCCAAGATATGATGTTTCGCTTGCAGAAACCCCTGTATTTACTGCAAGATCATGTATTGCTACAAATCTAAAATCAATTTTTTCAAGTGGAATTATTTTTATATACTTTTCAACATTATGAAATTTTATAATTTCTTTTATAGTATTACTGAATCCACCAACACCTACTATATTCACATAAAACTCATAACCATTATTAATAAGTTTTGCCATATCTTCCACTGCATTTAATACAAAGGATTTTGTATAGGTAAAACGTGGATACATTATAATTCGAATTTTACTATCAAAATTATTATTTAATCTTATATTTTTTAATTTATCAATTGTAAAATAAGGAACTCCTACGTAATTATATTCATTAAGATTAAAATTATTAACTTTTAATCTTAATTCAAGATACTCTTTTGTTAATGCGTCTATATGCAATATGTTATTTATGGATTCTTTATAAAATTTGATGTTTTGGGATATATCTCCAATAAGGAAATTAACTATAGTAATCAAATAATGTTTCACATTTAATTTTAAAACCTTATTTGCTTCCTCTAACCACATACTTGCAGTTACTGGATGTCCTATTACTAAATCTGGCGGATATTTATCTTTTATAGAAGATAATTCTTCAATAAAATTTCTAATTTTAATAAAATCTCTGGGATATTCTGTTAAAGGTGTATTTATAATCAATATTTCTCCTTCAAATCCAAGATCTTTTAAAATATCCAAAGATTTTTTTGTATAATTATTTGAAATAAAAATAAGTTTATATCCATATTTTTTAGCCTCTTTTGAAAAAGATACTAAAACTCTTTCACCACCGCCATATTGAAATCTTCCAAATTCATTCATTAAATACCATATATATTTATTTTCTGATGTTTTTGAATAATTAAATCTTAAAATTCTATTATTATTTAGTATATAATTTTCTGAGTTATTTAAGTCTTTTTCAAAACTATCAAGTAATTTCTCAATTTCAAACAATTGTTTTTCTATAGGATATTTATCTTCTACAAAAAGTCTATAATTTTCTGAGTTATATTCTTGGTTTAATATAATATCTAAAAACTCCTCAATGTTTCTAAAAATATTTTTTTCTGGCCATATTTCTTTACTTTCTTTCCAAGCATGTATTACAGGTTTTATTCCCATAGCCATAGCTTCTCCAATTGTATAATGAAAAGACTCTTCTATTGAAGATGATATAATATAATCTATATCTTTTAACCACATAGATAAGTTTTCAACTCTTGGAACAAACTTTATATATTTTTTTAGATTTAATTCTTCAATCATTGTTTCTATAGCTATTTTATAACGTATATCTTGAAAATCTCCTCTAATAAATAATCTATATTCGTCATCTTTTTTTATTAATTCATAAAAAGCCCATAATAAGATTTCAAAACCCTTTCTATAATTAATATTTCCTATTATTGCAAGTTTTTTTCCGGGAGTTTTTTTATTAAGATATTGAAACTTACTTAAATCAATTCCATTTCTTAAAATACTTGTTTTTTTAATATTTATTTTCTCACCGAATCTTTTAAAAAATATTTCTCTTTTGTGCCTTGCAACAAAAAAAAGATGATCAATAGCATTCCAATTTATTTGGTCTGGAATATTTGTGAAAACTTCATATCCATGTAATCTACATACAACTTTTTTCTCTTTTAAATCGATGTTATTTGTAACAAAGTTAGCTACTTCATTAGCCCATTCTAACCATATAACATCTGCCCATTTGACAGCATTTTTCAATTCTTCACTATTATTTGATATTACAAGTTTAGACGGATATAAAAATGATATATATTCATAAATGGGTTTTATGAAAGTATCAAGACCAGGTAAGCATAAAAAAGCTATTTTTATATTTTTAAAAAAAGTTTTCTTAGCAAGATCATATTTTTCTTTCATAGACATATCTTTTGTTAGAGTTGACGCAATATAATAATTTTTAATACCAGCAGCTTTACTTCTATTGTTTATTTCTATATCTCCTAACAAATCGTGCGTTGCCCAATCTTTATTTTTTATTCTCATTAAATATCTCCAAGAATCTAAATCTTTATTCATTAATTTCAGTATATACGCATAATTAAACAAAACGTCATCATTCTTAGGATCAACTTTTAAAGCTTTTTCAAAAAAGTTTTTTGCTTTCTGAATTTCACCTTTATTGAAATATAACAATCCATTTAAATTATTTTTTTGAACTATATCATTTATATTTTCAATTAATGTTTCAGCTTCATCAAATTTTTTTTGGTTAATTAAGTTTAAAATTAATTCCTTTTTTTTCATATAAAAATCTCCTTTTAGTAAAATTTATATATACATAATAATTATAACATATTTTTAATTAACACATTACCTACACATAATGTTCTAAAATAATTCAAACTCTCAAATTAAATAATAGAGATATGATATAATTTAAGAAATGATATAATCGAAAGGATGATATGTATAATGAAAAAAAGCAAAAAAGAAATAAAAAAAATACTGGAAATATTAGAAAAAACATATCCTAATTCCACTACAGCACTAAAATATAAAAACACATTTGAATTATTAATTGCTGTAATATTATCGGCTCAAACTACAGATAATCAAGTAAACAAAGTAACTCCAACATTGTTTTCGAAATTTAAAACACCAGAAGATTTTGCTAAATTAAAACCAGAAGAACTGGAAAAGTATATAAAGGGTGTGGGATTATATAAAACAAAAAGTAAGAATATAATAAATACGTGTAAGATGTTATTAGAAAAATATAATGGAAAAATACCAGAAACAAGAGAAGAACTAATAAAATTACCTGGAGTTGGAAGAAAGACCGCAAATGTAATGTTAAGCGTTGCGTTTGGGAAAGATGCTATTGCTGTGGATACACATGTTTTTAGAGTTGCAAATAGAATAGGTTTGGCAAATGGAAAAAATGTAAAAAAAACAGAAGAAGATTTGATGAAAAACATTCCACAAGAGTTATGGGGAAAAGCTCATCATTGGTTAATATATCATGGAAGAAATATTTGTAAAGCAAGAAAACCAGAATGTGAAATTTGTCCTATAAAAACTTTTTGCAATTATTACCAGGATAAAAAGTGATTAAAATAATTATATTTCATTCTTAAATAAAAAAACAAAGTTTAATCATAATTTCTTATATAAAAACATATAATTTAATAAAAGTGACTCCATAAGGAGTCACTAAAACATATATTATCATTTTTATAAATAAGCTTCCTCACCAAATTCGTTTTTATCCAATCCTTCAATTTCAGCTTCACCGCTAACTCTAACTTGTGTGATTCTATTTATAAGCCATAATGCGATATATGTAAAAATAAAAGCATAAATTGAAACTAAATTTACTGCTATAAATTCTTTCCAGAAAAACCCTGCATTTCCGTATAACAAACCATTAGCCCCATTGCTATTAACACTTTTCGTAGCAAATAATCCTAATAGAACTATGCCGAGATATCCACCTACACCATGTACTCCCCATACATCTAAAGCATCATCCCAGCCTTTTTTGTTTTTATATAATACAGCAGCATAGCTAACAATAGAAGCGATTATTCCTATTAACATTGAGGTTTGAACTGTTACATAACCAGCAGCTGGTGTAATTGTTGCCAAACCGGCAACAGCTCCTGTAAGCATACCAAGTATTTTAGGTTTTCTTTCAAAAATTATAGCTAAAATCAACCATGTAATAGCAGCAAATGAGGCCGCAACATCAGTATTTAAAAAAGCATTTGCAGTTACAGCATCTACCCTTAACTCACTACCAGCATTAAAACCATACCATCCAAACCATAATAATCCGGTTCCTAATGCAACAAGTGGAATACTATGTGGTTTTACATTCTTTTGTTTTCTTTTACCTACAAAAAATACCGAAGCTAATGCAGCTGCACCAGCACTTGCATGAACCACAATACCTCCTGCGAAATCTAAAACTCCCCACTTTTGAAACAATCCTCCTCCCCAAACCATATGAACAAGAGGAAAATAAACAAAAATAAGCCAAACAGTTAAAAAAATCATATAAGCTTTGAACTTTACTCTGTCTGCAAATGCACCTGTTATTAAAGCCGGTGTGATTATAGCAAACATCATCTGATATGCAACGAATACAATCATTGGTATTCCTGTATTTGCACCAAATGGTGTATTTATAGAAATACCATGAAGAAATAAATATTTTGAATCTCCAATTATCCCTAAAATATCATTACCAAAGCTCATAGTAAATCCAAAAGTTACCCATAAAATAGTAGTCCATCCCATAGAAACAAAACTCTGCATCATAATAGTTAGAACATTTTTTCTACCAACTAATCCACCATAAAAGAAAGCAAGTCCAGGTGTCATAAGCATAACAAGACTTGTTGCAAGAAGCATAAATGCTGTGTTTCCGGTATCAAACATTTTTTCACCCCTTCAATTTAATTACCCATTCCCCCAAGATGTTAAAAATTATAACTCTATCAAAAAAAAATATCAAATTTGAAAATAAAAGAATTTTAGATTCTATCTATTATAAATAATTTGTATCACATACAAACAACTGAAATATACATATTATCAAATAATAATTTAATACAAATATTATATATAAAACATTAAATATAATGACATATTTCATTATAAAAATAGTGTTATCAAGAGGAATATTATAAATAAACAAGATAATCAACCATATTTCAAATTCTAATTGATAAAATAGTGTTAATGAGAATTGTACAAGTTTTTAATTTTAAAATAAAAGTTATATAATTTTATAAAGTTTATGCAGGGAGGGATAAATTTGACAACATTAGAATTAGCAGAAAAATACCGTGAAGACATTGTTAAGTTTATGAGCAAATTGATAAAAGCAAGGAGTTACTCTGGAGAAGAAAAAGAAGTTATACAGGTTATTAAAGAAGAAATGGAAAGGGTAGGATTTGATGAAGTGAAAATTGATGGATTAGGCAATATACTTGGAAGAATAGGAAATGGTAAAACAGTTATTGCAATGGATGCACATATTGATACTGTTGAAGTTGGTAACCCGGATTTATGGGATAAAGACCCATTTAGTGGCGATTGGGATGATGAATGGGTATATGGAAGAGGAGCATCTGACCAAAAAGCAGGTATGTGTTCCATGGTATACGGAATGAAAATTTTAAAAGAATTAAATTTATTAGATGACTTTACCATTTATGTAACCGGGACAGTTATGGAAGAAGATTGTGACGGATTATGCTGGCGATACATTGTCGAAGAAGATAAAATAAAACCGGATTTTGTAGTTATTACAGAGCCAACAAGTTTGAATGTGTATAGAGGGCATAGAGGAAGAATAGAATTCAGGATAAAAACTGTAGGTCTTTCTGCACACGCAAGTGCTCCAGAAAGAGGAGATAATGCTATTTATAAAATGGCAAAAATTATAAATGAAATAGAAAAATTAAATGAAAAACTTCATTATGATCCATTTCTTGGAAAAGGGACTATAGTTGTTTCTCAAATATTCTTTAAATCACCTTCACACAATGCTGTTCCAGATGAGTGTGTAATTCACATTGATAGAAGACTTACAGCTGGCGAAACAAAGGAAAGTGCATTTGAAGAAATAAGAGAAATATTTAAAAAAACAGGAATTGATGCAGAAATAGTAGAATTGACATATTCAAAACCAGCATATACCGGAATTGAATATCCTGTTGAAAAGTATTTTCCAACATGGGTACTTGAAGAAAATTCAGATGTTGTACAAGTAGCAAAAGAAGCATATGTTAAGACATTTAGCGAAGAACCATTAATAGATAAATGGACATTTAGCACAAATGGTATAGCTACAGCTGGTGTTTATAATATTCCAACAGTTGGTTTTGGTCCAGGCGATGAAAAATATGCACATGCTCCAAATGAAAAAGTAAAGATCGAACATCTTGTAAAAGCAGCAGCATTTTATGCTAATTTCCCAAAAACATTGGTGGAAAAAATAAAATAAATAATTATATACATAAAATTTTTAAATTCATAAAAATATATCAAGGGGGTAGACATTATGTCAGCATTTTTCAAAACAGAAAAAAGTAGACATTTCATAACAACACAGGATTTTACAAATGAAGAGATAGAAATGATGTTGGATCTCGCAAGAGATTTGAAAATTAAAATGGCTTCTAATATACCAACACCATATTTATTGTATAAGACATTATTTTTAATATTTTTCGATCAATCAACAAGAACAAGAAATTCAATGGAAGCAGGTATCGCACAATTAGGGGGGCATGCTAATTTCTTAAACCCAAGCATGATGCAACTTTCTCACGGTGAAACACCTGAAGATACAGCGAGAGTTCTTGCAAGAATGGGGCATGGTATTGCGGTTAGAGCCTGTGAATTTGGAAAAGGAAACAAATATTTAAGAGGTATGGCTTCTGTATCTCAGGTTCCTGTTATGAATTTACAGGATGATATTTATCATCCATTCCAGGTTTTAGCAGATGTTATGACAATGCAGGAAAGATTTGGAAAGAACTTAAGAGGTTTAAAAGTTGGAATTAGCTGGGCATATGCAGAAAGTCATTTAAAACCATTGTCTGTACCTCAATCACAGATATTATTATTTACAAGATTGGGTATGGATGTAACATTAGCATATCCTGAAAAGTTTGATTTAATGCCAGATATAGTAAAACAAGCACAGGAAAATGCGGAAAAATATGGAGGAAAATTGAATATTTCTCATAAAATGGAAGATGCTTTTGTAGATGCACATGTTGTTATCCCAAAAAATTGGGGAGGATTCTTTGTCTCAAACGATTCTGAAGAAATTAAAGCTGAAACAGCAAAACATAAAGACTGGATATGTGATGAAGAAAAAATGAAATTAACAAGACCTGATTCTGTATATATGCACGCCTTACCAGCAGATAGAGGTAAGGAAGTTGTTGACTCAGTTATTGATGGGCCACACTCTATAATCTTTGACGAGGCAGAAAACAGAATCCATACAGCAAAAGCTGTTATGACATTGTTAATGGGTGGAAGATAATTAGGAAGTGATCTTATATGTTTGATTTAGCCGTACTGGATGGAAAGATTTATATTGATAATGAATTTATAGAGGGAAATATATACATTAAAAATGGAAAAATAAAAGATATTTCCTCTTCATATCTAAAATCAAAAAAAGAATATAATGTTTCCGGGAAGTTTATACTTCCCGGTTTTATCGATCCTCATGTCCATTTTGAATTAACAGTTGGCAAATATACATCTGTTGACAATTTTAAAACCGGTTCAACGTCAGCTGCTTTTGGTGGAATTACATCTTATATAGACTTTCTTGATCCAATAAAAAACTTAGAAGAACTTGAAAAAGCATTTGAAAAAAGAAAAACTCTTGCTAAAAAGAGTTTGACAGATTACGCATTTCATGCTACAATTTCAAATCCAACTATTGAACCAGAGGACCTTATAGTAAAATGTAAAGAGTTGGGTATATCAAGTATAAAATTATTTACAACCTATGGTCCAAGAATGACAGGAGATAAATATATATCAAAACTTTTGAAATTATCAAAAGAATACGGAATTGTTGTAACAGTTCACGCTGAAAATAATGAATTAATAGAAGACTCAAAAGATATCCCGATGAAAGAACATTCTAAAGTTAGATCAACACTTTCCGAGGTAACTGAGGTGGTAAAGCTTGCAGAGATATCGGAATATTATAATGGGCAATTATATATAGTACATCTTTCAAGTGGATATTCTCTTGAAACATTAAAAAAAAGATTCAAAGATATTATAGGAAAAAATCTTGTGTTGGAAAGCTGTCCTCACTATTTCTATTTTAATGACGAAAAATTTGCACAAAAAAATGGATATTTATACTCAATGACGCCACCATTGAGGAGTGAAGAAGAAAGGAAAAAATTAATTGAAAATATAAAATTTTTACAAACGATTGGTACCGATCATTGCCCCTTTAATTCATTAGAAAAGAAAAAAGAATACACAAATATTATGCCTATGGGCATTGGTGGGGTTGAATTTTCATTCTCGTTAATGTACACGTTGTTTGGAAATGAAGTAATTGATAAATTCACAAAGAATGTTGCAAAGTATTATGGGTTATATCCACAAAAAGGAACATTGTTACCAGGAGCTGATGGAGATATTGTAATATTTGATCCAGAAAAGGAATGGGTTATAGAATCGCATCATTCAAATGCAGATTATACAGTATATGAGAATATAAAGATTAAAGGAAAAGTTATAACAACTATTTCAAGAGGAAGGTTTGTTATAAAGGATGAAAATCTTGTAGGAAGCAGAATTAGAGGACGTTTTTTAAGAAGGGAAGAGGTAAGATGGTAAAGACCATTATTAATTGTAATATCTTTGATTATGAAACATATAAAAAAAATCAGTATATCAGATTTGATAAAGAAATATTAGAAGTAGGTTCAATGGAAAATTTTGAGAAAAAAGATAATGAAGAGATTATAGATTTTAAAGGAAAACTCATAATGCCAGGATTTGTTAACGGTCATACTCATATATATTCAACATTTGCTCGAGGAATGAGCGTAGAATTTAACCCAAAAAGTTTTTCTGATATATTAAAACAATTATGGTGGAAAATGGATTCGAAAATAGACTTAGAAATAACATATTATAGCTCTTTAATCAGTGGCATTGAGCTTATAAAAAATGGAATTACTTCTGTAATAGATCATCACTCCAGTGGAATATCAATAAAAGGCACATTAAATAAATTAAAAAAAGGATTAAGCGATGAAATAGGAATAAGAGGGATTTTTTGTTTTGAAACAAGTGATAGATTTGATGTAGATGAATGTATACAAGAAAACAGTGAATTTCTAAAAAATTCTTCAGAAAAATATGCAGGTATGTTTGGACTTCATGCATCACTTTCATTATCAAACGAAACATTAAAAAAAGTATCGGAAAATTTAAATGGCGCACCTATACATATTCATGTAGCTGAAAGTATAGAAGATGAGGAAGATTCTATAAATAAATACGGAAAAAGAGTAGTTGAAAGATTGGAAGAATTTAATTTACTAACAAAAAATTCTATATTATCTCATTGTGTACATATTGATAAAAAAGAAGCTGAGATAATGTCTAAATATGGTATATATGTGGCTTTAAATCCAACATCAAATATGAATAATGCTGTGGGATTACCAAATTATAAATTATTAAAAGAAAAAGGAATAAATACTATTGTGGGTAATGATGGTTTAGGATATAACATTACAAGAGAGTATTTAAATCTATATTTTACCCAAAAATATAGATATAATGATCCATTATTCTTTAATTTTGAGGATTTGAAAAGAAATATAGATAATGTTTATAATCTTGTTGGTGAAATGCTTGGAATAAAACTCGGAAGAATAAAAGAAGGATACAAGGCTGATATGATATCTTTTGAGTATAAACCATTTACACCTATTGATGAAAGTAATATTTTAGGGCATGTATTTTTTGGGATATGGGATAATCTGGATGTTGCTGATACTATTGTTAATGGTGAATTTTTAATGAAAGATAGAGAAGTAAAATTTGAAGTTGAAAAAATTTATAATGAAGCAAAAAAAATTGCCGAAAACTTGTGGAGGAAATTATGATAATAGGGGGGAGATTATGGATTTAAGTACAGAATTTGCAGGGATAAAATTGAAGAATCCTTTAATGCCAGCATCTGGTCCGTTAGTTGGTGATGATGAAAAGATGCTATACCTTGCAAGGCTTGGCGTTGGAGGAATGGTTACCAAAACTATATCAACTAAGGCTGCAGAAGTTCCAAGGCCTTGTATATACGGCACTAATAATTATATTGTAAATGCAGAATTATGGTCTGAATTACCACCGGAAAAGTGGATAAATGAAATATTACCAAAATTAAAACAAGAACTTGATTTACCTTTAATAGTCAGCGCAGGTTACACCAAAGAAGATATGGAAATTTTGATTCCACAGCTGGATAAATTTGCAGATGCATTTGAAATTTCCACGCATTATGTTGGAAAAAATTTAGATACAATTGCAGAAACAGTTAGAACAATAAGGTCTCACACAGATAAGCCGATATTCATGAAAATGAGCCCGCATATTCCAGATCCTATAGCGTTTGCTAAAATGGTTCTCGAAAATGGGGGAACAGGTATTGTTGCAATAAATTCATTAGGTCCAACTATGCTTGTAGATTTAAAAAACCGAACAAATCTAATAGGTAATGACAAAGGGCAGGTGTGGATTTCAGGCCCTGTAATTAAAAACCTTGGACTTGCACTTGTAAATACAATAAAAGAAGCTGTTCCTGAAATTACAGTAATAGGTGTAGGTGGAATTGCATCTGCTGATGATGTTTTAGAATACTTATTGGCTGGAGCAGATGCTGTTCAAATGCTATCAGCAGCATTGATCAGAGGAAAACAGCTATACAAAACTATAGTTGATCAATTACCTAAAGCTCTTGAAAAATATGGGTTTAGTAGTATAGAAGAGGTAAAAAAGGTTGGATTAAAGAAAAAGGAAGTTATATTTGAACCAAAATATCCACAAATAGATCTTAACAAATGTACTTTCTGTAAATTATGTGAAATGGTATGTCCATACTGGGCAATTACTGTAGACAAAGAAAATAAACAAGTTATAGTTGATGAAAGCAAATGTTTTGGTTGTAGTTTATGCCAGAGTAGATGTCCTGTTAAAGCAATTAGTGGGGTTATATAATAAAAATATGGCGCATGCGCCATATTTTTATTTAATATATTCTAATCCTGCAATATTTAAGAAATTCCATGGTTTATTAAAGTGTGGTTGAAAAAAGAAATCTATGAACGCCAAATCCTTTATTGTCATTTTATTTTGAATAACAACAGACATTGTGTTTATAGATTGTGTTAAATCGGCTTTTGATACTATTTGAGCTCCCAATATTCTCTCTGTGTTTTTATCATATACAACTTTGAATGTTAAAGAATAATATTCTGGCATAAATTCTGGTCTGTTATTTTCTGTAATAATAATAGAATCAACATTCAAATTTTGCGATTTAGCCATACTTTCTGTTAAACCAGTTGCAGCAAAATTATTACCATATATTTTTATTCCTGATGTTCCTTGAGTTCCAGGATATTTTAATGTTGGTTTTGCTAAATTGTATGCTGCTATTGTCCCCATTCTTACAGCATTTGTTGCAAGAGGAATATATCTGTATTTGCCATCTGGATTATAATATACAGCACATGAATCTCCTGCAGCAAATACATCATTAACGCTTGTTCTCATATATTCATCTACAATAATTGCACCATTTTCAAGCATATCCAATTGACCTTTAAACAGGGCAGTGTTTGGGTTAAATCCCATAGCTAATACAACCATATCTGTTTTATATTCATTTTTAGTTGTAATTACCTTTCTTACTTTATTATCTTTACCTTCAAATTTAATAACTTTTTCTCCAATAGCTAATTTTACTCCATTTTCTAATAGAGCTTTTTCTGCAACATCTGTAAATTCTTTATCAAGATATCTGCTTAATATTCTATCTTCTATATCTATAAGCGTAACATTTTTTCCGTGTTCCCTGAAAGCTTCAACAAGTTCAACACCTATATATCCTGCTCCTATAACAATAATATTTTTAACTTGTTCTGTTTTTTTAATTATATCCTGCGCATGATAAAAGTTTTTTGATAACAAAATATTTTCCATATGTATTCCTTTAATATCTGGAACAATTGGCCATGAACCTGTTGTGATTATTAATTTGTCAAATGTATCGTCAAATTCTTCTTTTGTTTCAAGATTTTCTACAACAATTTTTTTATTTTTTAAATCAACATTTTTCACATTATAACGCATTTTTATATTTACACCAATATTTCTCAATTGCTCAGGAGATGAATAAAATAGTCCTTTTGGATCTTTTACCACACCTTGAACATGTAATGCAATACCACAGGACAAAAATGAAATATTATCATTCCTTTCATATACTGTGATTTCCGCATTTTTATATAATTTTGCTGAGTTAATAGCCACTGCTGTTCCTGCATGTGTACAACCTATAATTACTATTTTCATATATAAACGCCCCTCTCTGATTGTTATTTTTTTAACTTTTATATTTAAAGTACGCTTTTTTCAAAATTAATTGTACTACACATTTATAATAATTTCAATTAAGAGAATATTACAAAAACAAAAATATAAAGATTATAAAATACTAAACAGATAGGTTATTTGTTAATCTTTATAGAAAAATAACACGATAATATTATGAACTAAATTTTCAAATAGACGAAATAGGTGGTGGTATTCATGAAAAAAATAAATATATTAATTTTTCTGATAATTATATTTTTATTACAAAGTTGTATATTTAAGGATCAACCTCCTATTATAGAAAGTATGAATCCATCGAATGGTGAAAAAATTAATCCAGGTGGAGTTGCTTTCAGTTGGTCAGCTAAAGATCCTGAAAAAAAGATGTTGATATATAATTTTTATTTATATTCTAATGGCCAATTAAAATATAAAGCAGAAGATCTTGCCTCTAATAATTTGAAAGTAAATTTAGAAGAAAATACAAAATATGATTGGGTTTTAGAGGTAATAGATATAAGTGGTAATAGAACTAAAGGAGAAGTTTCTTTTGAAACTAATTATATAAATTCAGAGCCTATTAAATCTATACTCAGATATCCAGAAAATAATAATAAAGGGGTTAATCCTTATGATTTAAAATTTGAATGGTATAAAAGTATAGATTTTGATGGAGATCAGGTTTTTTATAACCTTTATTTATCAGAATCAACACCTTTAAACACACCAATTGCATCAGCTTTAACAAATACTGAATATACAATTAAAAAGTTAAAATTAGACACAACATATTTTTGGAAAATTGAATCTTACGATTCTTTTGGTGCATCAGAAGTATCAGAAACATGGACATTTAAAACATTAGATAATACTCCACCAATGATAGATTTTCCAAAAGAAGACTTCATTGTTAGTGAAGGAGAAGAATTTAACCTTGATTTAAAAAATTATGTATCTGATATGGAGGATAATTATTTCGAATATCAGATAAATACAAATAATGGTGCAATTATTCAGGGAAGTAAGTATATATTTAAACCTGATTATAATTTTGTAAGTCATCCGGCTTCTCAAAAGAAAATAGGTGAAATAATAATAGTTTCAGATACAAAAGAAAATGTTAGTGGAACATTGAATATTATTGTTAAAGATGTTAATAGAAATCCTGAAAAACCACAAATAGTATATCCAAAAAATAATTCTATTGTGCCAAAAAATTTTCAGATAGAATGGAATTGTATAGATTTAGATAATGATCAATTAAAGTTTGATATATATTTAGGGACACGATCAAAAAATTATACAAAGATTGCAACCTTAATTGAAAATAACAAATATGATGTATCTCTTAATGATGATACAGAATATTTCTTAAAAATAGTAGCAAAAGATAATTATGGTGGTATTAAATCAAGCGAAGAAATAGAGTTTAGAACAAAAAAAGAAGTGAATAATGTTCAATGGGTAAAAGATATTACCAATATCAAAGATATTTTTATGTATAATGATCAATTAATAGTTATAACAAATGAGAGTGTTTATAGATTAAATACAAATGGGACAATTGACAAAGTTATTGATTTGAATAACATAATAGGCAATAGCATAATTTACCAAGATAAGTTATATGTTGTAGAAACTAATGGAGATATTAGTATTATAGATTTAAATATTTTTGAATTAAAAAATACAATCAATATTGGTGGAAATGTTGTGGGGCTCACAGCAAATGAGGATTATAAAGGTGTAAAACAATTATACATAATAACTTCAGAAGGTATATTATATGTATATGATATAGATAATTTTATTTTAAAATGGCAAAAGAACTATGAAATAACACCATCATCATCTATTCTTATAATTGAAAATGGGTATATAGTTATTTTTGGGGAATATGGGAATTCTGGGAAGATTATAATTGCGAAACCTAAAGGGGAAATTTATAAAGAAATTAATTTGATTCAACCACTTTCATCATTTGTAATAAATGATGAAGAAAGCTATATATATTTTGCTATAGGGAACTTTATTTATAGTTATGATAAAAATGGAGTTAAACGTTGGGAATTAAGTGTGTCAGAAGAAATAAATGGTGAAATATTATATGATGGTGAATACTTTTATGCATCTGGAAACAATGCTATTTTCAAGATAAATAAATATGGAAATTTGGTAGATACTTATTCTTCAAATAATATATTTTCTAAAACAATGTTAATATCAAAAGATAAGAATATAATTGCTGTTAATAATATAGGATTAATAAAGGGAAATAATGAGATAAACATAGCCGCTTTTGAAGATATAAAAACATATGCTTTATTAAATGATGGGTTGTTATATTTTGCATCAGAAGCTAAATTGTACGCATTATCGATAGATGATGAGGAAACATTCAACAACGATTGGTATGTTTTTGGAAAAAATATAAATAAAAATAGAACATCTTATGTAAGAAATAATACACCACCAAAAAAACCAGAATTAATATATCCTCAAAATCAAAGTGTTGAAATACCAACTAAAATAAAATTAATGTGGCAGTGTGAAGATATGGAAGATGATGAATTAACCTATAGTATATATTTAGGTGAAGGAGATAATTTAGAATTAGTTGCAACTACACAATCAACTTCGTATGAAGTCAATTTAGAAAACGATAAAAAATATTATTGGAAAGTAATAGTTGGAGATGGTGAATTTTCAACAGAAAGTGATTTGTATAGTTTCACAGCAATCCCACCGCCGGCAGAAGAAAAATTTAAAGTAAAAGTGGAAGGAGCAACTATATATTCTCCGGCAATTTCAGAAGATAATATAATTTATTTTTCAACAAGTTCAGGAAATATATATTCATATAATACTTATGGAGATATAATATGGAAATATAATACAATTGGATTTATAAAATCATCAGTAGTTTTAAATCCATTAAATCAAGTGATTGTAGGAAATGAAAATGGAGAATTATATATAATAAATTCAAATGGAATGTTATCTAATAAAATTATTTTGGACGGGTCAATAAGTATTCCTGTATCATTAGGAAAAAATGGTGAAATATTTGTAATTACAGATATTGGAAATATATATAAACTATCATTTTTTGGAGAACAAATATGGAAAAAAGAATTAAGAGGCAATCCAACCACAAATATTGTGGTTGATAAAGATAATAACATATATTTCGGTATGGATAATCATCTATATAGTTTAGACGATCTGGGAAATATTAGATTTGAAAAGTCGTTTAATAATATTATTTCAACAGATTTGTCTATTGATGAATATGGAAATGTATATTTTGCTATAGGAAATAAAGTGTATTCAATTAATGAATTTGGAGATGTTGAATTTGAAAAAGATATAGGTGAAAAAGTGATAGGAACAATATTTATAGATAATGATAATGCCATAATTTTTGAAACTTTAGAAGGAAATTTGTATAGATATTATTATTTAGGAAAATCTCTTGAAAAAATACAATTGAATGAGAAACCATATACCTTAATATTAATGGATGGGATAAAATATATAACAACAAAAGATAAGTTTATAGTATATAATGGAGAATTAAGATGGTATGATGAATATAGAAAAGTAAGATATTCTCCTAATATTGATAATAATGGAGTAATAATTTTTGGAACTACAGAGGGCTTTTTGTATGGGATATATGGTGATACAAATAAATTAAGAAATTCAGCATGGCCAATTTATTTAGGTGATAAAAGACATACAGGGAATATAAACGGGGAAAACATAATTGTTCCAACAAATAGACCTCCGTTAAAACCATATAATCCATATCCAGCAGATAATAGTGATATTTCTGTGTCAACTATAACATTAACTTGGGAATCATCTGATCCAGATGGAGACAATGTTTATTATAACCTATATCTGGGAGATAATATAAATCAACAAAAAGTAGCAAGTGATATTTCACAAAATTCGTATAAAATTACAAATTTAATTCCAGGTACATATTATTGGTATGTTGAAGCATATGATAACTATGGAAATATTTCCAAAAGCGAATTGTGGAGTTTTACAGTAACAGAATCAGCTGCAGAAAACAATCCACCGTTAAAACCTGTGTTGTTAGAACCAGTAAATAATGCTAATAATGTATCAAATAATGCTGTTTTAAAATGGCAGTGTTCCGATCCGGATGGTGATTCTTTAACTTATGATATTTATATAAATTCAGAACCAATGTTATCTATCCCAGTGAAAACTAATTATAATGGAACAATATATTCTATTGTTTTAGATGAGAATAAAACATATTATTGGAAAATAGTTGCAAAAGATGGTAAAGGTGGTGAGACGTCAAGTGATATATATTCGTTTACAACGTCAGAGAAAGTAAATAATCCTCCGAATAAACCTATATTAATAGAGCCGTTAAATAATTCTACCAATATAGAACCAGATGTTACCTTAAGTTGGAGCGCAACAGATCCAGATGGAGATAGTTTAACCTACGATTTATACTTATCAAAAACGCCAGATTTAACATCACCATATAGAACAGGATTAACGTTAACTTCATTGTTCGTATCGAATTTAGAATTAGGAACAACGTATTATTGGAAAGTAGTAGCGAAAGATGGTAAAGGCGGTGAGAATTCAAGTGATGTCTATAAATTTACAGTAACAGAAGCAATAGATCCATTGACTCCAAAATTATATTTTAAAGATACAGTAATTCCTTCAGGGGATCAGGGTGATGTAATAATACATGGTCAAAAAATAGAAAATGTTATAGCCTTTGATATTGAAGTAAGTTATGACAAAACAAAACTAAGTGTTTCAGAAAATAGTGTTCAATTTATTGGGGAATTAAGCGGTAGAAGTCCTATTGTAAGTATAAAAAATGGGACATTAAAAATAACATTATTATCCTTTTCTTCATTTAATATTAATAATAGTGATATTATAAAAATAACTTTTACATCAATAGGACAATCTGGCAGCACAAAGTTAAGGTTTACAAATAACACACAAATTTTGAATCGTGATGGAAAAAAATTAAATATTGATATCTCAGATATTGGAATAATCACAATTCAATAGATTTAAATTATACATATATAATAGTCGATATATTTATAGAAAAATAAATGAAATGAAATTAAAAGAAATGAGGAATATATATATGAGATTACAATATTTATATATAATAATTGTTTTATTGCTACTAATAATATTAACAAGTTGTTTTAAAGCGGTACCAGTTGGTAAATTAAACACAGAAGATATTAGAGTAGATCTTTCAACGAATTATGATGTGTATTCTCAAGTGAATTCATCAGCAATAGAAATGGAATTTAATGCAAACATACCAAAAGATGCATTCATGTATGACAAAAGCAACTCATTGATATTGGTAAAAAATTATTCAAACAAGACAGTAGTAATATTTTCAAAAGCACAAA
>NZ_AZAY01000016.1 GCF_001021165.1 Marinitoga sp. 1197 | reverse complement strand
CATATCCAGGCCGATGGTAGTATGGGAAATCCATGCGAGAGTAGGTAGCGCCCCTCTTTTTATTTTACCCCCTGTTAAATAATCAGGGGGTTTTTTTTTATAATATATACTTGACAAAATATTAATAAAAGTGATATAATAGACATGATGAGATATCTATGCCAACTGTAATCATATGGAAACTCCAAGCTTTATGGCTTAGTCCGAAACTATCTTTTTCCATATGATATTTTTAAAGCAGCCTTCAACGGCTGCTTTTTTGTTTTATAATATGAATTGCTTATTAATTATATAAAATTACATATATTTACAAATTTTTAATTAAATAATGTTATCGATTCATTTAATCGATAAATATTTGTATAATAGGTGTGATTTTTTAGTGGTACAATAAAAATGCAAATAGTATTTTAAAGCTGGAGGTGAATAAGGTGCGTTCTATAAAAACAAAAATTGCAGCGGTATTTTCTGGAGTTATTATTTCAGCAGGAATTTTTGTAGGTTTATTTTTGTATTTTTATTTGGGAAATACATTAAAAAATATGACTTCTGAATCTTCTTTTTTACACCTTCAACAAGAATCAAGAGAAATTGAAAATTTTTTTGATGGATTGATTCATCAAATAGAACTTGTTTCTAATAAAAAAATATTAAAAAGCATGAATTTTAAAGATTCTATTGAGGTGTTAAAAAAGGATTTAAAAATATTAGATGATTTTTCTATGCTATTTATTGCAGATAAGAATGGCGATGCTTATACAACTTCAGATGTGAAAACAAATATAAAGGATAGAAATTATTTTAAAGAAATTATGGCTGGTAGTGAAATTGCCATTAGTGATGTGTTAATTTCTAAAGCAGATGGTTCTTCGATTGTTGTTATTGCTCATTCAATTAAAGATGAAAATAATAATACAATTGGATTGATTGGAGCAACAATTTCAATAAATAAATTTTTATCATTTTTAACTTCAGATGAAGAAAAAAATATTCATAGTTTTATAGTTGATTCTAAAGGTATAATTGTTGCACATTCTTTGAAGGAATTTGTTGGAAAAAATGCATATGATTCTAGTTATAATGGATTAAATGAATTAGTAAATAAAATGCTAAACGGTGAAAAAGGATATGGAAAAATAGAAAGTAATGGTGAAAAGATAATATTATTTTATGTTCCGATAAAGAATTTAAATTGGGCTGCTGCGATATCTATTCCAGAAAATGAGCTTTTAGGCAATACAAAAAGGTTAATACAATTCTTTAATATAGTTGTTTTAATCGCAATGATAGTATCGTTGATACTCTCTCTAGTGTTGGGAAATTCTATTTCAAAGCCATTAATAGATTTAGCAGAAAAAGTGAAAAAATTTGGTGAAGGAGATTTAACTCAAAAATTTGAAGTAAAAGGTAAAGATGAGATTGCAAAAATATCTGAATCTCTTAATTATATGTCTAATAATCTTGTTAATTATTTAAAAGAAGTGAGAAAGTCTTCTGAAGATCTGGAAAATATGGCGAATGATATAAATAAAAATGTTGAAATTCAGACTGAACAAATGCTTATGATTAATGAAAAAAGTGAGAAAATAAATGTAAGTTCAGATTCAGCTGCATCTTCTGTTGAAGAAATTAATTCAGGTATAGAAGAAATAACAGCTGCTGCGCAAAATATTTCAGAGAGAGCACAGAGTTTATCGAAAGAGGCTTTTGATGTTTCAGAAACAGCAAAAGAAGGAAATGAATCAGTTGTAAAAATTGCAGAAATAATATCTCAGGCAGTGGAACAATCAAATAAAACAGTAAATACAGTAAAAGAATTAGTATCAAATGCAGAAAATATTGGTCAAATAGTGGAAACTATAGAAAATATTACAGAACAGACAAATTTATTGGCATTGAATGCAGCAATTGAGGCGGCAAGAGCCGGAGAAGCAGGTAAAGGATTTGCCGTTGTTGCTGATGAAATTAGAAAGTTAGCAGAAGAATCTAAAAAAGCTACTGAACAAATAGCACAGATTTTATTAGAGATTCAAAATGGTGCGAATGATGCCAGCGAAGCAACGGAGAAAACAGGATATATAATTAAAAATGTTGAAAATGAATCGCTAAAGATAGAAGAAAAGTTTAAATTAATATTGGATAAGATTCAACAGATTACTGTAAATATCGAAGATTTAAGCTCCAGTTCTGAGGAGCAGAGTGCTTCAACTGAAGAAGTTTCAAATGGTATGGATAAAATAACTCAGGAAGTATCAATGATATCTGATGAAATTAACAGTATTGCGCAATCTATAAATACTCAAAGCGAGAGTGTGAAACAATTGGAAGATTATACTGAAGAGTTAAAAGCAAAATCTGAAACGCTCGTAGAAGGATTAAAAAGATTTAAAATACAATAAAGGGCTCCCTTATGGGAGCTTTTTATTTAATAAAATATAAAAATGGTCGATTTTTAATATGGAGGTGATAATATGAGAATCGATAACAATTTTGAATATTTTAAGTATTCCAGTATAAAAAAAATATCAGAAAAAGGAAATAATGAATTAAAAAGTAAAGAAAAAAAATTTAAAGGTGATGTTTATGTAAAAACAGAAATAGAGTATATGAAAGCAACGTACTCTTCTATGGTGAAAAAAAATATTCAAATTAATCCAAACCGGTGGAAAGAATTAAAAGCAGATTCACAAAAATTATATGATGAATTTAAAGCATGGGTTGAAGATAAGATAAAAAAGCAACTTGGTATTACAGATTCAGAAAAAGCAGAAATGAAAAAGGAATTGGAAGATGGGCAATGGAGTCCTGAAGCTGTTTCTGATAGAATAATAGAGTTTGCAAAGTCTATATCAGGTGGAGATAAATCCAAAATTAATTTATTAAAAGACGCAGTAAAAAAAGGTTTTGATGATGTTAAAGGAATATTAGGAGGGAAATTGCCAGAGGTTAGTGAAAAAACATATGATCTTGTTATGAAAAAATTTGAAGCATGGGAAAAAGGTGAAGATGGGATTCAAATTGAAAAGGGTGGAGTAGAATATATTAATGTAAAAGAAGAGATAATAAAAGAAGATAAAAAATAAAGGATTTCCATCAGGAAATCCTTTTTTTTATAATATTTTGTAGTATTAGAAACAACGTGACAGCAAGTATTCCCGCATAACTTGCCAGAGCATCAAACATAGAAAATTGTCTGTAAGGCGATAGTGCCTGAATATATTCACTTGTAACTGGAAGAGTCAAAATGATACTTCCAAAAAAATATAAGAAAAATTTTCTATTGAAATAACTTTTCAAAAATAAAAACATTCCTCCAGCATAAGCCAAAAAATGCCACATTTTATCTTCGTTTGGAAAACGAGAATAATTAAAAGGTGGTTTTGGCGTAGTAGCAAAATATATAAGAATAATTAAATAAATAATAAAAATAATATCCCATACAAATGTTGTTTTTTTATTTTCCATAGGCTCACCTCTCAAATGTATTCTACTATATTTATGATACGGAAATTAGAAAAGTATTTAAAATAAAAATAACAGGTATTAAAATACCTGTTATTTTATCTAATTTATATTGAAAATAAACATTTAAAAATAATATTAGCCATAATAAAAATAATCTTTTTAGAATAAAACTTCAGCTCCAATTATAAAAGGCCATGGAAAAAAGATAGGTCTAATGATAAACTTGCTATTTAAATTTTTTGGATTAAAAATTAATTTAGCGCCATAATTATATGTGATTGCTATATGATCGCTTAAAACTAAACCAGAAATTTTATTTTTGTCTTCAACAGTTAATTCTGAAAAATAGTAGTTAGAGTTTAGTTCAAGATAAACAGCAGGCATAGCGTTATAATCAAATATAGAAAAACTTAATAAAGGAATTCCAACATTTCCTGCAATAATTCCTTTTAACGCAAAATCATTTAATGTGTAATCACCTATACCTAATACGGTTGGATCAAATTTTAAATAATTAATACCAACACCGTAAAAATATTGAAATGTTAATAAATTATCCTTAATTCCTATAGTTTCTTCAAGATTAATAAAGTCAATATTTTTCTCTACTCCACCATAAATGCTTACACCACTAAATCCAAAGAAAATGTCACTCCAATAATATCCTCCAATTAAGGTTTTACCATAGGTAAAAACAGATATAAATACTAAAATAAATAAAAATAGTCTTTTCTTCATAATCCCCCACCTTTCAGTAATTTTTAGTTTATTTTATTCGAATTAAATCCTAAAATTTCTTTGTTGCTTAAGAAGTCTATTTTTTAATCTTATGGAATCTTTAGAAGAAATGAATGCAACTTGTAATACAGTATTTTCTAAAAAGTGAATCTTTTATTTTATTAAAGATTATAATTTATAAAAATAGTATTAAAAGAAAATTAACATATATAACCGAATTATAAGAATTTTTTATTTCGTTTTCATTTCTAATAGTTTTCTTTTTGGAAATTAAAATAAAAAATACGATGTCTAAAAATTCAAATTCACTCAGGCGGCTTGATTGCTAATCCTTAAAATTATTCATTCTCAGCCGTCGCTCAGATTTTTCATCCATGAAAAAGCTTCACTCAAAAAAACGTCCTGTTTTTTTGACGGCTTACATTCATAATTTTAAGGGCAATCTTCGAGCCTTCGTTTCATTTGAGACTTTTTAGACAACATAATAAAAAATACGATGTCCAAAAAGTAAAGTCGCTCAAACCTTGATTGTTAATCCTCAAAAATAGCTCATTCTCGCCGGTCGTATCAGACTCACATCAATGACCGGCTTCATTTTACGCTTAGATTTTTTATAAAAAATCTAAGGTAAATATGTTTTTTATATTTTATAGAAAATAAAAATTTAAACCAATACCCGCGGTAGCGTGTATGGACAATCTGCGAGTTTTCGCTTGCTTTACTAATTGGAAATACTATTATTCAACCTTATTGTTCTTTTTAAGCTTTTTCATAATTTCTCTTTAAAAAAGATTTCTAATTTTTTTAACTTTTTAAACAGGCTAAAGAGTATATAAAGTTTAACTATGTTATGATATAATAAAAAAAATATAATTATAAAGAATTTTAATACCTCAAAGGAGAATTATAATGAAAACAAGAATATTAAAAATAAATCCATTGAAAATAGAAGAAGAAAAGATAAAAATAGCAGCGCAAAATATTAGAGAAGGAAATTTGGTTGTTTTTCCAACAGAAACAGTATATGGTCTCGGAGCAGATGGATTAAATGATATGGCGGTAAAAAAAATATATAAGGCAAAAGGAAGACCTTCTGATAATCCTTTGATATTACACATAGGCAGTCCGGAAAAAATACATGATATAGCATATATATCTGAAGAGCTATTTGAAAAAATAAATGTTTTGATACCTGGTCCAATAACTTTTGTATTAAAGAAGAAAAGTAAAGTTCCTGATATAGTATCTGCCAACAGAGATACAGTAGCTGTAAGAATTCCAGCACACCCAATAGCTAAAAAACTTATAGAACTTTCAAATACGCCGATTGCAGCTCCAAGTGCAAATCTATCTGGTAAACCTAGTCCTACAATAGCAAAACATGTCATAGAAGATATGTATGGCAGAGTAAATATAATAATTGATGGTGGAGATGTGGATTTTGGACTTGAGTCAACAGTAATAGATTTGACTGAAAAAAAGCCAACTTTATTAAGACCAGGGCCGATAGTTCCAGAAAAATTAAAAGAAATTTTTGGAGATATTATAATTCCGGATTTCATATATGGGAAAAGTAAAGTCGATATTGCAAAAGCACCTGGTATGAAATATCGTCATTATGCGCCTGATAAAAAAACTATTTTAGTTGAATATTCAGATAGAAGGATAGATATAATAAAAGAAATAATAAAAAGATATAAAAAGCCATTGCTTGTGTTATTTGAAGAAGATACAAAACATTTCAAATCATATGATATAATAATTTCAGGAGGAAAAAATGAATATTTTAAATTTGCAGTAAATTTATTTGATATTTTGAGAAATGCTGACAGAAAGGATAATGATGTAATAATAATAGAAGGGGTAAAAGATGAAGGACTTGGGATTTCTATAATGAATAGATTAAGAAAAGCTTCATCTGAAATCTGGGAGGAATAATATGAGGTTATTATTTGACGTAGGAAATACACACATAGTTGTTGGATTATATGAAAACCAATTTTTAAGTGTTTGGCGAATAGGGACACAATCATTTGAAACAGAAGATGAATTGTATTCTCACCTTTTTCCTTTACTGAATAGAATAAATATAGGTGAAAAAGATATAAATGCTGTTGTTATTTCTTCTGTAGTTCCATCTGTAAATTATATTTTGAGCAGATATGCAAAGAAATATTATAATGTAGATGCTGTATTTGTAAGTGGAATTAAGATAAAGAATATGAAATTAGATGTAGATTATCCAAAAGAGGTTGGCGCAGATAGAGTTGCAAATGTATTAGCTTTAAAGAAATATTATGGAAATAATGCAATAGGAATAGATTTTGGTACGGCAATAACAATAGATGTATTACATAAAGGAAATTTTATAGGGGGGTCTATAATTCCTGGGATAAATACCCAAATGATGTCATTGTTTTCTAAAACTGCAAAATTACCACAGGTGGAATTGAAATTTTTGAATTATTCAGTAGGGAAAAATACAATAGATAATATTCAAATAGGGATAATCAAAACAGTTGTATATGGAATCCAACAATTATTGAAAGATATTGAAAAAGAATATGATACTAAATTCAAAATTGTTATAACAGGAGGAATTGGAAAATCCTTAAAAGGGGTTATTCCAGAATTTAATATATATGATCAATATTTAACTCTTAAAGGATTGAATGTTTTTTATGAAATGTATGAAAGGAGAGAATAGATGAAGCATTTTCTGCTTATAAATCCCTGGGTATATGATACAGCAGCATATGATTTCTGGCAAAAACCATTAGGTTTATTATATGTTGGAAGTATATTAAAATATCATGGATTTGAAGTTAATTTAATAGATTTAATGAATAGATACGATGAATATTTTAAAGAAATAAATTTTATTAAGGATAGATATTATGGAACGGGTAAATATTATTATGAACAGGTGGAAAAACCGGAAATTATTAAAGATATTCCAAGGAAATTTAAAAGATATGGGTTGCCAGAAGAAGTATTTATAAAAAAATTAAATGAATATAAAAACGTAGATGGAATTATTGTTACGTCTGTAATGACTTATTGGTATTATGGAGTTTATAAAACTATAGAAATAATAAGAAAAGTATTTCCAGAGAAACCAATATTTTTAGGTGGAATATATGTAAATGTTATGCCTCTTCATGCAAAAAAAACATTTGAAAAATTGAATGTTAAAGTAATTAATGGAACAGGAAATATTGCAATTAAAAAGCTTTTTGATTATTATAATATAAATATAAAAAATATAGACTGGTTTGAAGATCTTGATCCTTTCTATGATTTATATTCTGATGTACCTTATATAGTAATAACTTCTTCAATAGGATGTCCATTTAAATGTACATATTGCGTAACACCACGTATGTGGAAATATCAAATAAGAAGTGTGAAAAAAATAATAAAAGGAATAGAAAATGTTTTATCAAAAAAGAAAGTTGAAGATGTAGTTTTTTTTGATGATGCATTTTTGATACATCCTCAAAAGGAAGAACTATTAGAAAAGCTTTCTCAATTTAAAGTTAGATATCATTTGCCAAATGGTATTCATGCAAAATTAGTCAATAGAAAAATAGCAAAACTTTTTTCAAAAGCTAATTTTAAAGTAATAAAATTGGGTTATGAAACATCAGATGAAGAAATGCAGAAAAAAACAGGTGGTAAGGTAAGCAACGAAGATTTAATTAGAGCTTCGAATTATTTATTAAATGAAGGATTAAATGAAACGTCAGCTTATATAATGGCAAATTTACCAGGACAAAAGGTTGATGATGTAATAAAAGGAATAGATTTTTGTATGGAACTTGGTATTATACCATCTGTTAATGAGTTTACACCAATTCCAAACACTCCACAATATATGGAATTAGTATCAAAAGGATGGATTGAAATAGATACAGATCCTCTACTTTTGAATAATTCAATTTTGCCATATTGGTGGGATTATGGTATGAATGTTGAAGAAATAGAATATATCAAGGCTTATTTAAGAGATAAAAAATCTCAAAAAAGAGGGATTTAAAATGGAAAATATTAAAGAAATAAAAGAATTAATTGAAAATCTTGATAATCTTGAAAAATTAATTGATAGAATAATATTAAATGAAGATTATGAAGTTCTTCCAAGAATTCTTGAGCAAAGAAAAACAGTGCTACAAAAGATGGAAAGATTTTCTACTTCAGATTTGATAATAAATAGAGTAAAGAAACTATTGGAAGATGATAAAAAAAGAATGGATAAAATAAAACCAGAGATGGAGAAAATAAAAAAACAGCTTAAAACCACGAATAAAGGAAAATTAGCAATAAAGAATGGGTATATGAAAATTCAGGAAGAAATTACAAAAAGAAAATTCAATTCAAATGGGTAGGTGACTTTATGAAACCAAAAGATATAAAATTTTTATCTAAAAAAATAATGGAGTCAGGTGAAATACCTTTAATATGGGGGCATTTTGGTGTAGGAAAAACAGATATAATAAGAGAAATTGCAAAAGAAAGTAATAGAGAATTGATAATACTGGTTATATCTCAAATGGAACCAGGAGATTTAATAGGATTACCATCAAGAGATAATAACAAAACAGTTTTTTTAAAACCAGATTGGTTGCCAGAGAAAGATAATAGTATTATAATGATAGATGAAATAAACAGGGCTCATCGTTCAATAAGAAATGCGATTATGCAATTATTGCTTGATAGAAGAATTCACAACCACGTATTGCCAGAAGGCACATGGATAGTAGCAGCTGCAAATCCACCAGATGAAGATTATGACCAGATAGATTTAATAACAGATCCAGCATTTATGTCCCGTTTTTTTCATATTAATTTAAATGCAGATGCGGAGGAATGGGTACAATGGGCAAGTGAAATGAAAATATCAAAAGAAATTATAGATTTTATAAAAAAATATCCTGAGTTTATTTCAAACGGAAAAAATGTCTCTTTACATTTAGATTTAAAACCAAGTCCCAGAAGTTGGTATAAATTAGATAGAGTTTTAAAAAATATGACTGAAGATGAAATTAAGGAATATGGTTATATATTGGCATCCGGTATAGTAGGTCCAGAGGCTGCAAGAACGTTTGTTAATTTTCTTGAAAATAGCGAAGACTATCCAATACCAGAAAAAATTCTTTTTGAACTTGATAATAATATCCTAAATAAGATAAAAAAAATGAATATATCAGAAAAAAATACAATGATATTAAGAATAAATAAATACATCGAAAATCTTGAAGAAGATGATATTATAAAAATACTGGATAATTATGAGTATAAAATAATGGCTGAAAATATAAAAGAATTATCAAATATAATTTCAAAAGATTCTGCATATTCAATTTTAAGGAATATAGATCATTATGCATCTAAGACAAAAGGATTGAAAAAAGCATTTTTTGAAAAGTTATTCGAAGAGTTGGCAATTGTTTTGGATAATGTAAATTGGTTAGAAGAGATTTAACAGTATTATGATATAATAGTTTTGAACATTAAATTTATTGTTGGGAGGGGTTAAAATGCCTTATGTAGATACTAAAGTTATTTTAGAAAATGCAGATAAACATGGATATGGAGTTCCAGCTTTAAATATTAATAATCTTGAATTTTTACATTATATCATTGAAGCTGGAGTGAAAATGAATTCACCAGTTATTATTGAAACAAGTCAAGGAGCAATGAAATATGCCGGAAATGGAGATTTCAGGAAAGGTGCAGAAATATTTGTTAAAATGGTAAAAACATTTGCAGAGCAGGTAGATATACCAGTTTCTTTGCATCTTGATCATGGGAAAAGTTTTGAATATATAGTTGCAGCAATAAAAGCTGGTTATTCATCAGTTATGATAGATGCTTCAGAACATCCTTTTGAAGAAAATTTAAGAATAACAAAAGAAATAGTAAAAATAGCTCATGCAGCAGGCGTTTCAGTAGAAGCAGAATTAGGTCAATTAGCAGGTGTGGAAGATGAAGCAGTAGCAGAAGAAAATGTTTTAGTAAATCCTGAAGAAGCAAAAATCTTTGTTGAAGAAACAGATGTTGATTTCTTAGCGCCAGCAGTTGGAACATCACATGGAGCTTTCAAATTTAAAGGTAAAGCTAAAATAGATTATGATAGAATAAAAAAAGTAAAAGAATATGTTAAAAGACCTCTTGTATTACATGGAGCATCTTCGGTAGTTCCAGAATTTGTGGAAATAGCAGAAAAACACGGAGCAGATTTTGGAGGTGCTAAAGGAGTTCCATCTGAAATATTGAGAGAAGCCGTAAAATATGGAATTAATAAGGTAAATACAGATACGGATTTAAGAATAGCCTTTGTTGCTGGTTTAAGAGAATTTTTAAATGCAAATCCAAAAGAATTTGATCCAAGGAAATATTTTAAATTGGCAAGAGAATATACTATAAAAGTAATAACAGATAGAATGGAAGTTCTTGGTTCTAATGGAAAAGCAGAATTATTTTAATAAAAAATAAGTCTAAACTCTCAGCTTAGCTGAGAGTTTTTATATTATAAAAAAAGAGGTGATCAAAATATATTTTTCAATATTAAGTCCAGTTGAAACAAAGATAAAAATAAAACGTTCTGAATTTATTGGCAATGTAAAGAAAGTAAATACAGAAAAAGAAGCAAAAGAATTTATAAAAGAAATTTCATCTAAATATAGAAATTCCACTCATAATTGTTGGGCGTATAAAGTTAAAGAAAATAAGTTTAATTATTCCGATGATGGAGAGCCTTCTGGAACAGCTGGAAAGCCAATTTTTGGTATTATTGAAAAACATAATTTGATTAACATAGTAGTTGTAGTTACGCGTTATTTTGGTGGGATTAAATTAGGTGTAAGAGGATTAATAGATGCTTATTCCAGTTGTGCGGAAGAAACAGTATTAAATTCAAAAATAGGAAAATATATAGATTTAAAAATATATGAAGTTAAAACTGATTATTCCAGGTATGCAGAAATTGAAAGGTTATTAAAAAGAGTTAATGGCTGGAAAATTACAAATCAGGAATTTATGGCTGATGTAAGATTTGAAATAGCTATTGAAGAAAATGAAGAAAGCAATATATTAGGAATTTTGAAAAGTAAAGGTAAAATTAAATATTTAAGAACACAAGAAATAGGAATAAAAATATAATTTTCAATAAGGATAAAAAAAACAGCTCCGATTCGGAGCCGTTTTTTATCCTTTTACAGATCCCTGGGTTAAACCACCAACAAGATATTTTTGCATAGACAGGAATAATAATACCATTGGGACCGCACCAAGTAAAGCGGCAGCAGTAAATAATCCCCATTCAGTTTCAAACGGGCCAGACGTAAAGGTTTGTAATCCTACAGCATAGGTGTAATTTTGTTCGCTGGATAAAACAATTCTTGCCATAACAAATTCATTAAATGTTCCCATGAAAGATAATATTGTAACAACAGCTAGAATTGGTGAAGCCAATGGCAATACAATACGCCAGAATGTTTGAAATCTTGTGGCACCATCTATCATAGCAGATTCTTCAAGAGAATCTGGGATAGTATCGTAATATCCTTTAATTAACCACATATTAAATGAAACTCCACCAAGATATACAAAAATCAATCCAGCAAGTGTATCAAGTCCTATAAACCCAAAATAATCCCCCATGAATTTTAAAATTCCATATAATGCTACCATATACATTATTGCAGGGAACATCTGAATTAACATTAAATATAAAAGACCTTCTTTTCTTCCAAAAAATCTCATTCTACTAAACGGATAAGCTGCAACAGCGGTCATTAAAACTGTTAATATTGATGTAACACCAGCTACAATTATAGAATTTAACAACCATCGTAAAAACGGTTTTCTTTGTTTTGGATTCCATTTATCAAGTAAATCATAAATATCTGCATCAATTTTTCTCAAATCAGTTTTTAATGATTTATATTTTACTGAATCTGCAAGATCTGAAACAATTCTTGAAGACCTTGAAATATTTGCTTTTACTGGACCAAATTTAGAATTATATATTGAAGAAATTTCAAGAATAGGTAATATATCAGCTGTGTATCCATTATAATTAATTTTCAAATAATCATTAGCATTACTTTTTAATTTTTCGATATTGGGTTTAATTTCAGAGATTAGTTTTTCAAAAGAGCTCATACTAAGATAAAATTTATTTTTAGCTTCTTCTATATTATTTCTCAATGTAAATACGATTAAATCTCTTTTTAGAGGTTTATAGAATTCAAATAGTTTCGAATTCAATAAATCTGCAAAAAATTCCGATTCATAATAATTTTTTATTTCTAAGTTAGAAAAGCTTTTTATTATAAGGAATTCCCCGTATTTTTTTAACTTTTTAAAATTGTCTAATACAGTTTTATTTTTATTATATAATTCATCGTATTTTGTAGAAAAAGCTTTTAGCTTAGAATCCAACTGATTATAGGAATTTTGGTATTTTTCCAGTATTGCGAGATTATCTGTTAAATTTATTGTTAGCGCTTTTAAAGTATTTAATGTTGAATCTATATTATCTATTATTTCAAAAACAGTTTTATATGCTGGAGTAATGTATTCTAGATCGGGATTTATATATTCTAAATTATTTTTTAACCATAAGAATGATTCATAATATTTTTGTATTGAATTTTTGTATATTTCAAAATCTGACAATTGTTGAATTTTATTATTAATGATTTCAAAAGTATTTGAAATGAAATTAATTTTCTCAGATAAAGCTATAACTTCAGTAGAATTAACTTTATCTTTTTTATAGTTTTTTAAAATATTCACGGCAGATTCTATTTTTAAACTATCTGGTGCATATAATTCTAAAAGAGAAGTTAGATCGCTTGTATATTTCAATACAATATTTTGTGATTTTGAAATATTGTTTTTTATTTTAGACAGTTCTTTTTGAATATTTTTTATTTCACTGCTGTAATTATTTATATTTTCTAAATCTTTTCCTAAAAATTTTTGTTCCAAAGCATTCATTGAATTATCTATATTTTTTGCTTTTGAAAGTATATTTTTCCATTCATTTGATAAATTTTTAATTTTGGTATTTAATATTAATAATTTTTCATTATTTTCAATTTTTACCCATTTTTTATAATTTTTTATTTTCCATAAGGTGTAATTTGGTTTTATTGAAAAAATGGTGTATATAGTATTATCATAATATTTGCTATTATCATCGGTTTTTTTAATATCTGATAATAAATTTAATATTTCAGTTCTTAGATAGTAATAGTTTGTGATTGCATTATTTAGTTCCTCTTTCTGAGAATTGATAGATTTTAAATTGGCATCAGATAAAAACGAACCTTCTAAAAATAAATCCTCCATTTTTTCTAACTTTTCAAACTCTTTTATACGGGCTTTATTAATATCTTCTATAATATTATCCATATCTTTACCATACAATGATTTTTGCATATCGATAAATCTTTTCTGAATATTATTTAAATATTCATTAGTTTCATCTATATATATTTCAAAATCTTTTAATTCATTAAAGAGTTTCTTGTTTGCTTCATCAAGGGTTAATTTGGAATTTTCACCTATAAAATGTGCTGTTCCATTTATATCTTTTATTAATTCAGGGACAGTGGCTTTTGGGAATAGTAAATCCCTATAATAATTTAATGTAATTCTTGAGGAAAAAAGTTTAGGTGAAAATGCAGCATTATCCCTTCTTATTGATGTTGTAACGACCCAGACAAGAGGAAAAAGTACGAGAATTATAACTATTATCAAAAAAATATGTCTTAATATATAATTTTTTTTCTGAATCATCATTATCTGCTCACCTCTTCAAAAGCTCCTGATAATTTAAAGTTGAAATAACTAATACCAGATACAATTGCAAAGATCAATATGGAAATTGCGCTTGCAAAACCAAAATCTTGACCACGAGAACCCTCAAAAGCTAATTTATAAGTATATGAAATTAAAATATCTGTTGAACCTGCAGGTGTTGTAGCACCGGGCATAGCAGGTCCGCCTCCAGTTAATAAATAGATATTCACGAAATTATTGAAATTAAATGCAAAACTGCTAACAAGAAGGGGGGTTAATGATACCATCAATAATGGTAGTGTAATTTTTCTAAACTGAGTCCATCGCGTAGCTCCATCAATTGAAGAAGCCTCATATAGTTCGTCAGGAATACTTTGTAATGCTCCTAATGTAATTGTCATCATGTATGGGAAGCCAAGCCATGTATTTACCATTAAAACAGCAACTTTTGCCCAAAAAGGATCATTTAACCATTTTATTGGTTCTAATCCTAAATTTGTAATAATAAATCTATTAATAATACCATAAGTTTCATTGAAAAAACCATTTCTCCATATTAAAACAGAAATGAATGCAGGAACAGCCCATGGAATAATAAGTAGAGTTCTGTATAATATTCTACCTTTCATAAACTTATCATTGAGCATAAGAGCTAAAATCATACCAATAATAAAACTAAATAAAACACTTAGAGCGGCATATGTAAATGTCCATGTAAAAATTTTGAAAAAAGGTCCGGATATTTTAGGGTCTTTTCTAATTCTGTCAAATTGATAAGTTCCTACAAAAGATGAATACCCTATTAATCTGATTAAATCACCATTTTCGTTATAATCCCAAAATGCACTATCTCTGTCAATTAGTTCTTTATTTGTTCTTGTGTTAAAAATTATAGTTTTATAAGTTTTTTTATTGTTTACGAAAACAGGTTTTACTCTTAATTCATATATTCTATATGCTTCAGAGAATTTTTTGTATATAAATTTGGAAGAAAGTCTATAACGTTTTCCATCATAATTTTTAAGTTCTAGAACACCCAGATATTTTTTTCTTAATACTGAGTTATAAAATGAGGCATTTTTAAATGTTCCTGGGTCAGTTGGAGAATAAAAATAAACATACTTCGTACCTTTATTATCTTCAAAACCAAGAACAGTATTCATTTTTTCATTAATAGAAAGAGCCCTAAATGTATCATCTAATTTTCTTTTTAAAAAGGCAGAGTAAGTTTTACCATTAATTGTAATATTCATATAATCTTCATTTATTGGTTTTAATTCAGAAAAAGCATTTTTAGGATTGCCTTTTGAATTATAAGTAATTTCATGTGGTTTTTCTGATAATAATATCTCCTTATCATTATATAAGACTATAATAAAATCTTCAGTTGGTTTGAAATTTTTAAGTTTTATGAAAATCTTAAAATTATAGCTATTTCCGTTTTCGGGTTCATATAAATAATTTGGATCATTAAGCAAAATCTGAATAGCCTGGTCTCTTGTAAATAAATGTCCTGTTCCATAATTTGTAAAAGCTGTCTTAACAGTGTAATATATTGGATATACAGTTAAAATAAAAAGAAAGAACATTGCGGGCAAGGTGTATCTATATGGATATCCTTTTTTCGAAAAAATAGCGATATTAGCAAGTATTACAAATGCGCCGATAACAACTGAAAGTCCGTAATTTCCAAGACCGGATAATATAAATATAGACCATATTAATCCGGCATTCATGAGAGCGATTATAGAGTACAGTACAAATTTGCCAAGAGTTTTCATGGTGTCCCTCCCTTAAAATGTATGAAAAATTTTGATTTTTTACTATAAACAGTAATACTCAAATATTATAACATAAAATTAGCTTTTTTATCAATTTGAAAATAAAATATTATGTTAAAAAATAGGTGGTATAATTAAAATAAGAATATTTAAATATTGGGAGTGAGGAAGTTGAATTATATAGCATTATGTTCAATAGGTTTAGAAAAAATATTGTCAAATGAATTAAAAAAGCTGAATTACAAAATAGAAAATGCAAATAATGGTATGGTAGAATTTTCTGGTAAAGCTTATGATTATTATAAGTTAAATTTAAAATTGAGAACAGCAGAAAGGATTTTTATAAAAATTGCAGAATTTAATGTGGAAAGTTTTGATGATTTATATGATGGTATAATGAATTTGGATTTGTCATATTATTTTCCTAAAAATGGTAAAATAATAGTTGATAAGGTAAGAACTTCAAAATCTATTTTATATAATCAATCAGTAATTCAATCAATTGTAAAGAAAGCTATAATAGAAAAATTAAAAAAAGAATATAAAATAAATGTATATAATGAAGAAACCGGAATATACAAATTGCGTGTATATATAAAGAATAACATAGTAACTTTAACATTGGATACAACTGGCGAAGGATTACATAGGCGTGGGTATAGAAAACTCGTAAGCGAAGCACCTCTTCGCGAAACTATTGCAGCGGCAATGGTTTTGAAAGCAGGCTGGAAAAGAAAACATGTATTGATAGATCCTTTTTGTGGTTCAGGAACCATTCCAATAGAGGCAGCAATGTATGGAATAAATATGGATCCTGGAATATATAGGAGATTTTCATTTGAAACGTGGTCTAATTTTGATGAAAAAAAGTTTGTAGAATATAAAAAAGAATCTCTGGAAATTATTAAATATGGGGAGCTTAAACTTTTTGGTTTTGATAAAAATTTTAAGATGATAGAGATAGCACGAAAAAATGCTGAGATATTTAAACTAAATAAATTTATACGTTTTGAAAAAAGAAATATGGAGAGCATAAAATTAGATTATAGTGAAGGATATATAATAACAAATCCTCCATATGGTGAAAGGTTGAAGGATAAGGCTCATGCAGAAAAAATTTACGAACAAATGAGATATCTGAGGAAAACATTTCCATATTTCAACTATTCTATTATAACTTCACATGAAAATTTTGAAGCATTTTTTGGAAAGAAAGCTAATAAGAAAAAAAAGATTATAAATGGAAAACAAATATTATATATTTATGAATATAAAAGCTAAAGGTGATAAAATGAAAGAATATTCAATAAAAAAAATATTTAATAAGCAAAGTTTTCTTTTGCTTATTTTAATATTTATTTTTTTGTTTCCGACAACAATATATTTTGATATAAAGGAAGAAATAAAGTATAAAAAAGGAATGTTTAATAAAATTACCAATATATTCTTTTCAGAATTAACAAAGGAAATAGACAATGAATTAGAAAAAGCAAAAAGTTATAATATAATAAAGGCTTCGGAGAAAGTATTAAATGCTTTAAAAGAGGTTGGAGCATTTAATGGATATTCAGTCATTGAAAATAAAGAATTATATAATTATTATTATAAAAAAAATAAATTATATTTAAGGATAATATATCTTCCACCAATTGTAAAAAATACAATTAGAAAAATTAATCTGGATAGTAATTATATTGTAATGGGATTTAATAGAAATATAATAGTATCAAATGTGAAAGTAGAAGAAAATATAAAGGAAATAAAATTGATTAATAATAATATTATAAAAATAGGAAGAAAATATTATTATGTAAGATTTAACGATAGCACTTACGGGGTATATCCAATATACGTTCTATTTGATATTAGTATGGATTTAAAGAGCTATATGTTAAATGAATCAATTCAATGATCTGTATTGATAATTTTAATATTTCTAATTTCTTATATTATAGATAAAAAATTTTATTTAAGAATACAATATGCAATAGAAGATTTTTCCAGTGAAGTTGAAAGTATAGGAGAGAATATTTTAAATGGAGAAAAAATTGATTATCATATTTCTAAAACTTATATAAAAGAGATAGATCGAATAGGAAAAACTCTGGATAAAATGTTTAAAAATAATATAGATTATATATCTAAAAATAAAAGGTTGATACAAGAAATAATAAGTCTTCTTGGTAATATTTCAGAATTTAGAGATGAAATAACGGGAAATCATATAATTAGAGTTGGTAAAATATCAAAAATAATAGCTTCAAAAATATTAAAAGACAAAAATTTAATTGAGGATTACTATTATGCAGCGCAAATGCATGATATTGGAAAAATAGGAATACCTGATTCAATTCTATTAAAACCAGAAAAATTAACTGATGAAGAATATAAATATATGAAAAAACATGCGGAAATAGGTTATAAAATTCTAAAAAAAATAGATGATGGTTTTTTTGATCTCGCTTCAAGGATAGCCTTATATCATCATGAAAAATATGATGGAAGTGGATATCCATATGGATTAAAAGGTAAAGAAATTCCTATAGAGGGAAGAATAGTAGCGATATGTGATGTTTTTGATGCTCTTGTTTCAGAAAGACCTTATAAAAAAGCATTTTCCATTGAAAAATCTATAGAAATAATAATAGAAGAGAAAGGGAAACATTTTGATCCAGAAATTGTAGAAATTTTTCTGGAAAATATAGAAGAAATAAAAGGGATATATAGGGAGATGAAAAAATGAAATTTAAAGTAGTGCTGATAATTTTCATTGTAGTTTTAATCAGCATATATGCTATATTTCCCAGAAAAAATATAAATATAGTAACACAAATGTCTGAAAGTGAAACAAAAGGATTGGAAAAAATTTTAAACTCATACAAATTATTTCATATGGTCAAGTTTAACATTGAGAGAATCCCATTTTCGGGACATTTTTCAAGGATAAAGCAACTGCTTGATTTAAATCGTAAAATTGATATTGCAAGAGTAGATATAAAAACACCTGAATGGTTTGAATCATATATAAAAGATAAACCAATATTACAATCAGTAGATTGCCTTGTTATGTTATATAATAAAAAACATATAAAAAAACCACCACAAACATTAAACGAATTATGGGATTATATAGAAAATAATACAAAAGATATATATGGAAATAATATTAATTCTCCAACATTTGATAAAAATAAAATTGAAGACTATGTATTTTATATGCCATATAATTCAGGATGGTGGATGAGCGCTATCTTTTTAAGTGAAGATAAAAATTTTTTAACTTCAAATGTCAATAAGAAAAGATTTATTAATATAGCGGAAAAAATAAAATTTTTATATAAGAATAATTTAATTCCAAAAATTACAGAAAATTTTTATGATGATATGATAAATATGTTTGTCCGTGGGGAAGTGGATATAATATTCAATGGCCCATGGAGTTTTTCTACATACAAGGAAAAAGGTTTTGATTTTGGAGTTTCAATTATCCCTTCTGGAATTGATGGGAGTTTTTCTCCAATGGGTGGTCAACAATGGGTGTTGTTAAATAAATCAAGTGAAGCTGAAAAAGTAATGGAATATTTATCAAAAACAGAAGTGGCTAAAAAATTTTATAAATATAATAATACGATTATGCCAGATGAAAAATTTTTAGAAGAATTAGATAAAAAAGAAGATATAGTTGCAAAACAATTGAAAACAGCAATAAAAATTGATAAAAAAACAGATTATATATTATTTAAATTTTTCAGTACTGATTTTATAATGTATTTAAATGATAAAATGGATTCAGAAGAATTATATAATAGATGGTTAAAATATTTAATTCATCATCATTTTAATTAGAATATCTTTGATAATAAACAAAAACTTAACTATAAAAACATATTAGGTGATAATATAATTATGTAAATTTATTAAATTTAATAAAAGAAAAATTAATTATAATTTTACTTAAATTTTACTCTATAGTATTGATTTTTTTTTTTTTTTGATAACATCAAATCGGAATTATATAAAATTATTATTTCAAAGTATGTAAATTTATCAAAAGGGAGGGATTTTGTGAAAAAAATTGTATTTCTTGCAGTAAGTATTATAGCTTTTAATTTTATTGTATTTTTTGTTTTTTCACCTCTGAATTTGGCTTCCATGCTTGGAATTTCAACATATGCAGCAAAAAAAGTTATAGATATTATTGATACATTTTCAACTATCGCAACTATTATTTCAATAGTCACAGCAATTATTGGAACGGAGGCTATTACAGCTGGAATAGTAGCAGTTGCAAAAAAAATGATTAAAAAGTATGGGAAAAAATACGCAACCATGTGGTAATTTGATTTTTGTAATCAAAAAAGAAGAATGATTAATAATCATTCTTCTTTTTTTAAGGAGGAGATAAATATCAAATTACTTATGAAATACTGGATTGATAATTTTAAGATAGTTAAAGATGTATTTATAAATTCTTTTATTTATTGTTATATATATATATTTATGATTATAGGTTCTTTATTTATATATGTTTTCTTTTTTAATAGAAATTCATTTATAAGTGTTTTATTTTTTTCGTTTTTATTGGTTCATTACAACTATCCCAATATTATAACTTATTTCAAACAATACAGAAATTTACACTACTTAACCTCTAAAAAAACGGCAGTCAAATTTATTGTTTTCACATTTTTAAGAATGAATCCTTTTATTAGTGTATATATAATTTCGAATATAATATTATTTTTATTATATTTACATCAATATGAAAAGATAGTATTTTTAGCAATTAATTTTTTATTTCAGATTACATATCTTTTTATAAAAGTATATACTAAAAAAATAAAATATATCTTGTTTTCACTTCTTTTTATATATGTTTTAGTATATATATTGAAGATAAAAATATTATTCTTAATCCCTGTTATTATCATCAATATTTTATTTTTATATCAAACATGGTTTTCGCAATTTAAAGAAATTATTATTAATAATAAAAAGTATTCTGAAAAAGATTTTTATCTAAAAAAGGAAATGAATCCATTGATTTCTTTAAGGCTTTTTTTTGAAAGATATCCAATAAGTGAATATGTTGAATTTATATTTGTTTTTTTGGTATGATTATAACATATTATTTCTTTAATATGTATATTGCTGAATATTTTTTAATGATTTTTTTGATGGCTGAATTAGAATTAATTTTAGAAGAAAAACAGTTAAACTTTGAGGTTTTATATAGCAAATATGCATTTTTCAAAACCACAAAGTATCCATATAAATACTGGATTTTAAATTCGTATGAATTTAAAATAGGGCTTTTTTTTACTGCTATTATATTTTTATTTTTTATTTTTGTATTAATTTCTAAAGATTTAAGTATCTACATTCTATTATTTTTTATAAATCTAATTTTACTTGTATGGTATATAATTAAAATTTATATTTTCATTCATTATAAATCTTTTGAGTTTAGAAAAAAAATAAATCATTTTTTTCTGATTATTTTTGTAATATATGTAATAATAATCTTTTTGATTCCAGATATGTATAATAATATTTTTTTGAAAATATCTTTTTATAATAAAATATATGGTGAATTTTTTAAACTTGCATTTCTGGTATTTTTATATATATTCAACATTCACAAATTAATATCTTTTTATGTGCTTAAATTAAGAAAAAGGTGAGTATATGCTAGGAGGATCAGATAGAATGCTTGAACTTAAAAATTGTTATAAAAAATATGGAGAAAAAATAATTTTTGAAAATATCTCTTATGTTTTTTATAATAACATATACTGGTTAAAAGGAGAAAATGGAATTGGGAAAAGTGTGTTTCTTAGATGTATTTCGAACATTGAAAAATTTAGTGGAGGAATATATAAAAATAACTTAAAAAGAATATTGTATATTCCAGAATTTTCATTAAATGAGAATTGGTTAACATTAAAAGAAAATATTGAATTATTTATGTTTTATCATAGTATAAATATTAGGAAAGATTTTATTGAAAAAGTTTTAAAAAAGTTGAATATAGAAGATGCCTCCATATTTCCATATAAAGCATCAGTTGGAACAAATTTAAAAACAATTTTTTCTCTTATTTTTATACCAAATATGTGGGACATGATTATTATTGATGAGGCGATTTCTCATCTGGATTTAAAAACACAGAATATTTTATTTGCCGAGTTAAACCAAAGAAGTTCAGAAAGAACTATAGTAATATTTACTTATCATGGGAATTTAAATAGCTATAATTTTATTGAATTAACTTTAAAAAAGGAAGGGATGTTTTATGATTAAAAAAGAACATATATACTTTTTAATAACTTATATAGGTGCGTCATATATTTTTGTATCTTTTGTTTTTGAATATTTTCAGAAAAACATCTCAATAAAAAAAATTATTGTCGACTTATCTAAAAGTATAGATATAAATATTTCGTTTTTAAATATCTTGATTATATTTCTTGCATTATTTGTGTTTTTTCTTTCGTTTATAATCGGAATATTTTTAAATAAAATAATTTTTAAATTTTTGAGTATAAGCATAAATGAATTAAAATTATCAATTGGAATATTGATAAGCTATATTATGTCTTTGCTAATTGGAATTTTATTTTTAGGTATTAAAATAAATTCTTATTTATTGTTTTTGGTTACCAATTTTGTTGGAATAGTGGTTATGGTCTTTTTATTTTCTGACGAATTAAAGAATAAAAAATTGTATTACGTTATAATTTTTAGCTTAATATATAGTATAAATATTTTCATTCGTTTTTTAATTTAATATCTAAAGCAACTATAAGCTTTTTAAAATAATAAAAAATATGGAACTTGGATACAAAAAAATTAGCAAAAATACTCATTTGATAGAAAAAATAAATTTTTAGATAAAACTATTCTTAAAATCTTAGGACTTTTTAGAAAGGTACACAAATAATAAAAAGGAGAATAAATTCTCCTTTTTATTATTTGTGGTAACATTCTGATTTATTATGAAATTATAATTAAATCTTGATCCCCTTCTATACTGTCACCTTTCTTAACAAGTATTTTTTCAACAACGCCATCATAATCACTTAATATTTCGTTTTCCATTTTCATAGCTTCTATTACCAATAGTTTTTGCCCTTTTGATACTCTATTACCTTCAGCAATATTTATATCTACGACAACACCAGGTAATGGAGCTTTTACAACATTTTTTCCGTCAGATACAGATGTATGTTTTTGTTTTTGCATAACAGGTGTAGGCTCTGGTGCTGGCCTTGATATTGGTGCAGATTGTACAGGTGGCTGAGCAACAGGTTGTGGTGCAGGTTGAGATGCGGTACTGTTATTTTCTAATTCTTCTACTTCCACTGCATAATTTTTTCCATTTACCTTAACATTAAACTTTCTTATCATTTTCTCCCTCCTAATCTTTTTGCTCTCCAGGTAATAGCAGATGGTAATACTCCCCACATGCTTTTATTTTTTCTTTGTGATAATGTAGTTTCTTGAATGCTTTTTATCTTAAATTTTTTGTTTTCCATAATCATCGATATTGCTCCCATTATAGCAGCAACTATTTCTTCATCATCATTAATGTTGATAATATTTTTATCTTCAACAGGTTTTGGGTTTGTATGAGGCATGTTTATTTCCTTTTTTACTTTTCTTTCATTTGATGGAGATAAAAATTTGAAAAATATAAAAAACATACTTAATATAAACAATACAAGAAAAACTATAACTATTCCAACAAGAGTAATTGACAAAACATTATTCATAATAACACCACCATTTATAATGGAATATTTCCATGTTTTTTATTTGGTCTTGGTTCAGCTTTTGATTCAGATATATATAATGTTTGAATTAAAACTTTTCTGGTTTCTTTTGGATCTATAACATCTTCTATATAACCTCTTCCAGCTGCAACATAAGGATTTGCAAATTCTTTTTTATATTCTTCAATTTTTTCCATTCTTGTTTTTTCTGGATTTTCCGAATTTTGTATATCTTTTCTGAATATAATATTCGCTGCTCCTTCTGATCCCATAACAGCAATTTCTGCAGTTGGCCATGCAAATACAAAATCAGACCCTATATGTTGAGATGCCATGGCTATATAAGCGCCCCCGTAAGCTTTTCTTAAAATCACGGTCAATTTTGGTACAGTTGCTTCACTATATGAATATAATAATTTAGCTCCATGTCTGATTATTCCTCCATGTTCCTGACCAACACCTGGTAAGAATCCCGGAGTATCCACAAATGTAATAATAGGAATATTAAACGCATCACAGAATCTTATAAATCTTGCAGCTTTATCTGAAGAATTTATGTCTAAAGCTCCAGCTAATACCTTTGGTTGGTTAGCAATTATTCCAACACTTTTTCCTCCTAATCTACCAAATCCCACAACTATATTTGTGGCATAGTATTTATGCACTTCAAAGAAAGAATTTTTATCTAACACCAGATTTAAAATATCTCTAATATCATATCCTTTTTTTGGATTTGGAGATACTATTTCATAAATCTTTTCAGGTAAATCAAAATTATTATCAAAATCAAAATCTTCTGGAGTCTCTAAATTGTTAGAAGGAATGTATGATAAGAGTTTTTTGGCTATATTCATAGCATCCTCATCTGATTCTGCAATAAAATGAGCAACACCGCTTTTTGCATTATGAGCCATAGCGCCGCCAAGTTGGTTTTTATCAACATTTTCACCTGTAACAGCTTTTATTACCTGAGGTCCAGTTATGAACATTTGCGATGTATTGTCGACCATTATAATAAAATCGGTGATTGCTGGAGAATATACAGCACCACCAGCACAAGGTCCTGCAATTATTGTGATTTGTGGAATAACTCCAGATGCTAAGGTGTTTCTATAAAATATTCCACCATATCCGTATAGTGAGTCGACGCCTTCCTGTATTCTTGCACCTCCAGAATCATTAATTCCAATAATTGGAATTCCATATTTCATAGCCATATCCTGAATTTTCATAATTTTTTTTGCATGCATCTCTCCAAGAGAACCACCTTGAACGGTAAAATCCTGAGAATATATTGCAATTTTCTGACCATTAATTGTTCCGATGCCTGTTATTACTCCATCATATGGAAATATTTTTTTGTCAAGACCAAAGTTTGTGCTTCTGTGTTTTACAAATAAATCCGTTTCAACAAATGACCCTTTATCCACCAATAATTCGATTCTTTCCCTTGCAGTTAACTTGCCGAGTTTGTGTTGTTTTTCTATTTTTGTTTCTCCGCCACCTTCATATAACTTTTCTTTTCTTTTTAAGAATTCTTCGTATATTTCTTGAAACTTCTCATCCATTTATTACACTCCCTTCAAGAGTATTATATTTATTATACTATTTATGTTCAACTAATTCAACTAATACGCCATTTGTTGTTTTTGGATGTAAAAAAACAACTTTTGTGTTATGAGCACCATCTTTTGGTTCGTCACTTAAAGGTTTTATTCCCAATTCTTTTGATTTCTTTATCATTTCACTGGCATTTTCCACTTCGTATGCTATATGATGTATTCCTTCGCCTTTTTTATTTAAAAATCCAGAAATTTCAGAATTTTCATGCAAAGGCTCTAATAATTCTATTCTTGTATCACCAGCTTTTATAAAAACGACCTTTAATCCTCTATTTTCAAGAATTTCTTCTCCTGTTATTTCTAAATTTAATAAATTTTTATATAAATTTAAAGCTTTATCAATGGATTTTACTGCAATTCCAATATGATCAATCTTTTTCATTTTTTTCCTCCTCACATATATATTTCATTATTTTTTCTTTGTAATCTTTTATATTTTCAAATTCTATATTTGAGTCATCTATTATATTATCTATATTTCTTATAATAGAGCTTCTAACTCTTCTTTTTATTCTTCTTTTTTTTCTATATTCATATTCGCCTGAATTTTTTAATTCATTAAAATGTGTATCAATCCAATTTATGCTTTCTATAATACCTTTGTTTTGTATAGCGCTAACAGGTAATATGATTTTTGATTTATATTCATTTTCCAGAGATAATGTGTTTTTCAATTGTAAAATAAATTTATCAGCTTCTGGTAAATCCATTTTGTTTATTATATAGGCATCAGCTATTTCCATTATTCCAGCTTTAAACATCTGTATTTCATCACCGGTATTTGGAGATAAAACAAGGAGCACAGTATCTGCAACAAATATTACTTCTATTTCAGATTGTCCTGCACCAACAGTTTCTATAATTATTTTATCAAATCCAAATGATTTCATAACATCTACAATATCATATATTGAATCGCATAAACCACCAACGCTGCCTCGAGAAGCTATACTTCTTATGTAAACATTGTTTTTACCGGACAAATTTCTCATACGTATTCTATCTCCAAGAAAAGCGCCACCGGAAAATGGGCTTGATGGGTCAACAGCTATAATACCTATTTTTAAATTATTTTTGCTCCATTCATTAACAGCTTTTGATAAAAATGTACTTTTTCCAGCACCAGGACTTCCGGTTATTCCTATTATTTGTGTATCTTTTTCGGGGTTTGGAAGTTGTTTTATTATATCCCAGGCATAATTTATATTGTTTTCTACAAGGGATATTACCTGTGCTAAAGCATATTTTTCACCATTTTTGAACTTTTCTATTATATTTTCAAGCTTTTTTTGAATATACAATTTCTTTCACCTTGCTGATTATTGTTTCAAGTGGAGTTCCAGGACCAAAGACTTCTACAATCCCAATTTCTTTTAAAGTTGGTATGTCATCTTCTGGTATAATTCCACCTAAAAATACGGGAATATCTGCATCTTTTTCTTTTAATAATTTCAACACTTTTTCGCATAATTTCATATGTGCTCCTGATAGTATTGATAATCCTATGATATTTACATCTTCTTCTAAAGCTGTATTTACAATATCTTCTGGAGTTTGCCTTATTCCAGTATATATAACTTCCATTCCAGCGTCTCTTAATGCTCTTGCAACGACCTTAGCTCCTCTATCATGACCATCTAAACCGGGTTTTCCTACCAATACCCTTATTTTATTCATCCTTAATCCTCCCTTGTTATAATATTACAGCTTCGTGGTATTCGCCGAAGACGTCTCTTAAAACATTTGTGATTTCACCCAATGTAGCATATGATTTCACTGCGTCTAAAATATATGGCATAATATTTTCATTGTTTTTTGCAGCATTTTCCAATTTTAACAGATTTTTCTTTACTTCGTCGTTATTTCTTTCTTTTCTTAGATTTTTTAATTTTTCTTTTTGTTTTTCTTCAACGATAGGATCCACTTTTAAAATGGTTCCGTTATGTTCTTCTTCTACTGTAAATTTATTTAATCCTACAATAATCTGTTCGGAATTTTCTATAGATAGTTGTGTTTCATAAGCAGAATTTAATATCTCTTTTTGAACATAACCATTTTCAATTGCTCTTACCATTCCTCCCATTTCTTCAATTTTTTCTATATATTTCATAGCTTTTTCCTCAATGTCTTTTGTTAAAGATTCTATAACATATGATCCTGCAAAAGGATCTATTGTTTCAGTAACCCCTGATTCATATGCTATTATTTGTTGTGTTCTTAAAGCAATTGTAGCAGATAACTCCGTAGGCAATCCAAGAGCTTCGTCATAAGAATTCGTATGCAGTGATTGAGTTCCACCTAAAACAGCGGCTAAAGCCTGCAAGGTAACTCTTATTATATTGTTTAAAGGTTGTTGAGCAGTTAATGTGGAACCTGCAGTTTGAGTGTGAAATTTTAATCTTAATGCAGCAGGGTTTGTGACATTAAATTTATTTTTCATTAGTTTAGCCCATAATTTTCTTGCAGCTCTGAATTTTGCAATTTCTTCAATAAAATTGTTATGGGCATTGAAGAAAAAGGATAAATTTTTTCCAAATATATTTGGATCTAACCCTGCTTTAACAGCAGCTTCAACATATGCCAATCCGTCAGCTAATGTAAATGCGACTTCTTGAACGGCATTTGCGCCAGCTTCTCTTATATGATATCCACTTATACTTATTAAATTAAATTTAGGGAGATTTTTGGAACCATATTCAAATATATCTACAATTACTTTCATCGAAGGTTCTGGAGGAAATACATATGTGCCTCTTGCTATATATTCTTTTAATATATCGTTTTGTATAGTTCCTCTCAACTTTTCTTGTTCTACCCCTTGTTTTTCAGCAACAGCTATTAACATTGAGAGCAATATTGAAGCTGTAGAATTAATAGTCATAGAAACACTTACTTTATCAAGAGGTATACCATCAAAAAGTATTTCCATATCTTTTAAAGAGTCTATAGCAACGCCTACTTTTCCCACTTCACCTTCTGACATTGAATGATCTGAATCATATCCTATTTGAGTAGGTAAATCAAAAGCAACTGAAAGACCTGTTTGTCCCTGTTCTAATAAATATTTATATCGTTTATTGGATTCTTCAGCAGAAGCAAAACCCGCATATTGTCTCATTGTCCAGAATCTTCCTCTATACATTGTAGGTTGAACGCCACGAGTAAAAGGATATTCCCCTGGAAATCCTATATCTTCTAAATAATCAATATTTTTAATGTCTTCAGGTGTGTATAAACGCTTTACCTCTTCATTATAAGTAGTTTTAAAATGTTTTTTTCTTTCTGGAAATCTTTCGAGTGTCTTTTTTAAGGTTGTTTCTTCCCATTTTTTCTTCTTCTCTGAAATTTCAATTAATTTTTTATCCTGATACATAAAGCACCTCCGCAGATTTCTGGATTTTTTTGGGTTAAATATTTCACGACACGATTATATTTTACAATATTTTTTTCTTTTTTGCTAATGAAAAAATCTGCAATAAAAGATAATTTCAGCTGATAATTAAGGATTATCTTAGATATGATAAGAATAATAAATTGGTATTAACGATAATTATATGCTATTATATTATATAGATATTAATTGAAAATTACAGGAGGTTTTTTGTATGGCTTCGGAAAAAGATATTGTATATCCTAAATTTATTGATGGAGACATCATTTTTTTTCTTGAGAAAAACGTTACACAAAAGCAACTTTTGGAAAAACTTTCTGAAAATTTAGATAAGCTGAATAACTTTTTTTCAGAAGGTGATGGGTTCTATGTTTTGATAAAAAATCCAGAAATGTATTCAATTGTACCCAAAATAGGAAAGCTGGCAAAGGAGAAAAAATTATATTTATCAGGAGCATATTTTGAAGATCTTCCAGAAATCAAAAAAAAGAAGAAAGAATTTAGATTAAGTGGTACTAATATATATAAGAAACATGTGCGCTCTGGTCAGATACTTGATAATCCAGGAGATATAATTATTTTTGGTAATGTGAATCAGGGTTCAGAAATAAGAGCTGGAGGGAGTGTGATAGTATTTGGTAAAATAAAGGGTACAGTTAGAGTTGGAATGACGCAGCATAAAAATACATTTATAGTAGCAGCAGAAATGGAATCACCTCTTGTGGAAATATGCGGAATAGTCTTAAATAATTACGCATGGCCAAAAGGGCCAGTATCAATACATTATGATAATGATCAGATAAATGTTGAACCTATAGAATTATGATGGAGGTTATAAGATGAAAACAACAGAAATTCTAAAAAAATTAAGCGATGCTATAGGTGTTTCAATGTATGAAAATGAAGTGAAAGAGACAATTAAAGATCTGGTGATTAAAATTTCAAATAATATAGAGATTTTTGATGCAGGAAAAGGATCTTTAGGAATAAAATATGGGAATGGAAGTAATAAAATAGGACTGTTTGCTCATATGGATGAAATAGGGTTAGTTATTTCAAAAATAATTGATGAACAATTTGCAATGGTTCATACTATAGGCGGGGTTGATCCAAGAACATTGATTTCAAAAAGGGTTAAGTTTAAAACGAAACAGGGATTTAAATTAGGAATTGTAGGAATGCTCGCACCACATCTTCAAAAGCAGGAACATAGAAATACTGCACCAGATTTCGATAACCTATATGTGGATTTTTCTATTGATGGTGGAACAGAAGATATTGAAGTTGGTGATATTGGCGTTGTAGATGTAAAATCAGAAGAATTGAATAATAAAATAACAGGTAAAGCTCTTGATGATAGAGCAGGATGTGCAGTTTTATTAAAAACTCTCGAATATTTAGAGAAATATAAAATTGAAGATAAAAGCATTTATTTTTTATTTAACCAGGGTGAAGAAATAGGATTAAAAGGTGCAAAAAGAACTAGTTATGAGGTAAATCCAGAAATCGGAATAATTGTAGATGTCACTTTTGGGAGTGATACACCACCACATTTTGAAAAAATAGAAATGGGAAAAGGGCCGGCAATAGCGATAGGACCAACTATGAATAATGAAGTAACAGAAAAAATAATAAAAATAGCAGAAGAATATAATATAAAGCATCAAATTGAGCCATTACCTATAAGAAGCGGAACTGAAGCAGACATTGTTCAGATAGTTAGAGAAGGTATTAAAACAATAGGTATATCTATACCAATTTTAAATATGCATTCTTCTGTAGAAGTTGTTGATCCTTCTGATGTAGACAATACAGCAAGATTAATAGCGCAATTTATTGTAGATTATAACAAAGAAGGTGAAAATGATGAATGAGCTTTTAAAATATTTGCCAGAACTTACAGAGTTACCTGGAATTTCTGGTAAAGAAGAAAAGGTTAGAGAATATATTCTTGAAAAAATAAAAAATAAAGTGGATGAATATCATGTAGATGTTATGGGAAATTTAATAGCAAAAATAAAAGGGAAAGATTCATCAAAAAAGGTCATGTTGCTTGCACATATGGATGAAGTAGGGTTTATGGTGACTAAAGTAAATGATGATGGAACCTTTCATATTTCTCCAGTAGGTGGAGTTGATCCTCGTGTGGTTTTTGCTCAAAGGCTTAAAGTTAAAGGAGAAATTTTATCTATAGTACAAATTAAACCCATACACTTATTAAATACTAATGAAAGAAAATCAAAACCGGATTATACATCTTTTAAAGTTTATACAGGTTATGAAAAAACAGAATTAAAGAAAAAAATAAAATTGGGAGATATGGTAACATTTGATACAAAATTTTATATGAGTGGTGATAGAGCAGTTTCAAAAGCGTTCGATGACAGAGCAGGTTGTTCGTGGATGATGAATTTAATTGATAAAATTCAGGAAGGGTATAAGCCAGAATATGATACTTATTTTGCTTTTGTTGTACAGGAAGAGGTTGGATTGCGTGGAAGTGGTGTAGCTGCGCATTATATTAAACCTGATGTAGCTCTGGTTTTAGAGGGAACTACAGCAGGAGATTATCCTTTATTGGATAAAGATAAATGGGCAACACATCTTGGTAATGGACCTGCTACATTTTTTATGCATTCAGGTGTGGTATTATCAAAAGAAATTTTTGATAAAATTATATCAGTGGCAAAGGAAAATAACATAAAATTGCAGTTTAAAATGAGAACTGCAGGAGGAACAGATGCCAGAAGGCTTGCAACAACATTAGATGGTATTCCATCTGGAATATTGGCAGTGCCATCACGTTATATTCATTCACCTAATACAATTATAGACATTAATGATTATATCAACGGATATAAATTATTAGAATTATTAGTTCTTGAAGGGAGGATATTAAAATAATGAAAGATTTAATAAAAAAATTAACAGAAATCAATTCTCCAAGTGGTAGAGAAAAGAAAATTAGAGAAATTATTATAGACGAAATAAAGGAATATGTTGATGAATATAAAGTGGATAAGCTTGGGAATTTAATTGCTATAAAAAAGGGTTCAGGAGAAAAGACGATATTGTTTGATGCACACATGGATGAAATAGGACTTGTAGTTACACATATCACAGATAGTGGCTTTTTAAGAGTAGAGCCTGTTGGTGGTGTTAACCCAAAGGTTTTAATAGGGGCTAAGGTTCAATTTAATGGGCATATTGGTGTAATTGGGTTTGAAGGCGAAACCATGGAAGAATATTCTAAAAACATGAATAATTTAAGTTTTGATGTATTATTTGTTGATATAGGAGTTTCTTCAAAAGAAGAAGCAGAAAAGATAGCACCTATAGGGACATTTGGAACCTACTATGCACAATTTAATGATTTAGGAGATAAAGTTATCTCAAAAGCACTCGATGATAGAATAGGTTGTGCTATTATGATTGAGGCAATAAAGAGAATAGACACGCCTAAAAATACAATCATTTTCGCTTTTACTGTTCAGGAAGAAGTAGGATTAATAGGTGCATCGGTAGCTGGTTATAATTATGACATAGATATGGCAATAGCGCTTGATGTTACGGCTTCTGCAGATACTCCAAAGGCTTTTAAAAGGATGTCTATGAAATTAAATGAGGGCCCGTGTATAAAGATAAAAGATGGATATACTGTAAGTGATAAATTTGTTGTAGATACATTAAAAGAAGTAGCTGAAAAAAATAATATAAAATATCAGATGGAAGTTTTATTATTTGGCGGAACTAATGCGGGAGGATATCAGACGACAAAGTCAGGAATACCTTCAGGAACAATATCAATACCTACAAGATATATACATACGCCTCATGAAATGGTTTCAATAGCAGATGTTGAAGAAACTGTAAAATTTGTGGTGGCATTATCAAATAATTAATTGGTGATGAAATGAAAAAACATGAAGTTTTTAAAGATTTTTTTGTTTTTAGTTTAGTTATATTTATATTATTATATTTAATTTTGATTATTGTAAATATGATGTATGTTGAAAGAACGGTTGAAGAAATAGTAGACCGTTCTTCTGTTTCTGTTGTTAATATAATTAATGACTATAATGCGAGATATATTAATTTTTCTCAAATTTTTAGCAACGATATTAGAATTAATTCATATGTAAAATCACTTATTATATTTTCTTCCGGGAATCACGTATCAAATAACATAATTTTTAATAATACATATAATAGATTAGATGAATATATTAATGAAAAAAAAGATGTTGTGTTATTCAATGGAAAAATAATTATAAGTGATTTTAGTGGAAATATTATATATCCGAAAAAAATTAATTTTTTAAATTATACGATATTTGAAAATAATTTGAAAGAATTGGAAAACAGCACAAATTTAATAAAAAGTTCTCCTGTTTTTTCATTTAATAATGAAAACTATTTTTATTTGACTACATTTATTTTTGATATTGACCAGATACCAATAGCTTATATTTCTTTTGAAATAAAAGTGAAATTTGATCATTTAAAAAGTTTTTCAACGGATGATATTAAATTTTATATAGTGGATAATAGAACGAAATTAATCTGGCCCAAAGTATCTTTACCTTATTTTATATATTCTAAAATATTTTTATCTAAAGAAAAAATAAAAAAATTTTATTTTAATGGGAAATTATATACAATTAATAAAGCAGATTTTGGAGATAGTGTTTATGTTCTTTCTATTTTTGAAAGTAAAAATCTATCGAAATTTTCAATAGTATTTTTTTCTATGATAACATTCTTTTTTTCCGGAATATTAATTTTCTGGATGAGAAGATATTTTAAGCATGAAAATAATATTTCTAAAGAATTATTCAGGATTTCTTATAATCTTGGAATAGAAGATAAGAACTTAATAAAAACAAGTATAAAAAAACTGAAGCATATAAATAAAGTTATTTTCCGTGATGTAGAAACATTTGAAGATATAGAAAATAATATAATCGATGCAATAAGAGTTTATGAAGATATTATTTATATATCTTTTTACAAAAAAAGAATTAACGAAATAGATTATTTTTCATATAATATATATGTTTCTGAAAATTACAATATAACAAAAGAATATTTAGAAATATTAAAGACAACAAAAGAATTTTATATATATTCGTTTGGAAAAAGAATTTTGGACTTTGATGGTTTTTTACTTATAAAAGAAGAAAAATTTAGTGATTTAGAAAAAGACCTTTTTTTTAATGGTGTAAAATATATGTTAAACAACTTATACATAAAAATAAATAATATTAGAGATATAGATGAATTTAAAAAAATGTTTTTTGAGAAAAAGTTTAAGAATGTTTTAATAGCCAAGTTTACCGAAAGTACGATTTCATTAAAAAATATAGATATATATAAGAGCAATGTTTTTAAATACAAAAATAATTTAATTTTTTTAAATACGTTTCGATATAATTTAAATCAGGAAATTATTGAATATATTGAGGTATTAAGTGAGTTTGAAAATAAACATGTTAAATTTATAAACTTTCAAATACCCAAATATAGTAGTAAAAGAAAGAAACTATTGAGAGAAATAGAAAAGATATTAGATATGAAATGGGAAAATGTAGAAAGTTCATACTGGTAAAGTTAAAAGGCGCTTTAGCGCCTTTTAACTTTTATTTATTTTTTTATTGAATAGAAAGCTTTTAATCCTCTAAATTCTGCAATTTCACCAAGTTCTTCTTCTATTCTTAATAATTGATTATATTTTGCAATTCTTTCACTTCTTGATAATGAACCTGTTTTGATGAATCCAGCATTCATAGCAACTGTTAAATCTGCAATAAACGTATCTTCACTTTCGCCTGATCTATGAGAAACGACATTTGTCATGTTTGATTTCATGGCTAATTCCATAGTATCCAATGTTTCTGTAACCGATCCTATTTGATTTAATTTGATTAAAATAGAGTTTGAAGCTTTCATGTCGATACCCTTTTGTAATCTTTTTACATTTGTTACGTATAAATCGTCACCAACTATTTGTACCTTGTTACCAACTTTTTCGGTGAATTTCTTATAAGCTTCCCAATCTTCCTGGTCAAATGGATCTTCAATAGAAACAATTGGATATTTATCAACTAACATTTCATAATATTCCATAGCTTCTTCCGCTGTTAATTCTTTTCCATCAATATTATATACCTTCTTTTCTTCGTCATAATATTCTGAAGCAGCACAATCTAAAGCGATAAATACATGTTCACCTGCTTTATATCCAGCATCTTCGATAGCTTTTATAATAAATTGAATAGCTTCTTCGTTTGAATTAAGATTTGGTGCAAAACCACCTTCATCACCAACTGCTGTAACATGACCTTCCTTTTTTAATAATGATTTTAATGAATGAAATACTTCAGCGCCTGCTCGTAATGCATCAGAAAATTTATCAAATCCTGCAGGAACAATCATAAATTCCTGAATGTCTAAATTATTATCAGCGTGTTCACCGCCATTTATAATATTCATTAAAGGTACAGGTAAAACCTTTGCGTTTGGTCCGCCTAAATATTTATATAAAGGTAATCCTAAGGAATCTGCTGCAGCTCTTGCAACAGCCATAGAAACTGCCAAAATAGCATTTGCACCTAATTTTGATTTGTTTTCTGTGCCATCGAGTTCTAACATAACTTTATCAATAAGTGGCTGATCAAAAACATTAAGACCTACTAATTCTTTTGCGATAATTTCATTTATATTTTTGACAGCAGTTAATACACCTTTACCTTTAAATCTTGATTTATCGCCATCTCTTAATTCTAAAGCTTCAAATTTTCCTGTTGATGCTCCAGATGGAACAATAGCCTTGCCTGTTGCGCCACTAACTAATTCAACAACAGCTTCAACTGTTGGATTGCCCCTTGAATCTAAAACTTCTCTTGCATTTACAGCTACAATTTCATCATACCACATAAATTCCACCTCCCTAAGGTTTAACAAAAGTTCCTATTTTTGAATCGAATAAGGAATTCATTAAATTTCCTTTTTTAAAGAAATTTAAAACAATAATAGGCATTTTATATCTTTTACATATTGAAAAAGCTTCAGTATCCATAATTTTCAAACCTAAATTTATTGCTTCATCATATGATATTTTATCATATTTTTTAGCATCTTCAAATTTTTTAGGATCTTTATTATATATTCCATCCACTTTTGTTGCTTTAATCAAAACATCTGCTTTCATTTCAACAGCACGTAAAGCAGCTGCCGTATCTGTGGTAAAGAAAGGATTAGATGTTCCACCAGCAAAAATAACAACATATCCAGCATTAAAATATAATTCTATATCATCATAATGTATAATTCTTACAGAGGGTAGGTTAACAATTTGAGATACAACAACTGTTTTAATTCCTTTTTTCTCAAAGTAATCCTTTAAGTAAAGAGCGTTAATTACAGTTCCAAGCATTCCTATGTGATCCCCAATGCTATTTGTAACATCCTGTAATTCGCGCCCTCTGAATAAATTACCGGCACCAATAACCATTCCAAGCTTAATTCCATTTTTTACAACTTCTTTTATTTCATTGGAAAGATATTCAAGAGATTTTTCATCAAAACCTTTTTTATCTTCTCCAGAAAGGACTTCTCCACTGAGCTTTAATAGTATTCGTTTATACATAAACTCTCCCCCTTTTTCCTTAAAAAAAAGGGTGGACAAAGACCACCCTATTCACCTATTTCAAATCTTGAAAATCTTGAAACCTGAATATTTTCTCCTATTTTAGCAATTGCGTTTGTAATAAGATCCTTAATTTTTTGGCCTTTTTCTTCTGCAAACACAAATTCCTGTTCTAATAAACAGTTATCTTCATAAAATTTGTTAACTTTATTTTCAACTATTTTTTCGATAATATGTTCTGGTTTTCCAGATTCTTTCATTTCTTCTTTATATATTTCTCTTTCTTTAGCAATAACTTCTTCCGGAACATCTTCCCTCTTTATCCATTTTGGTCTCATTGAAGCTATTTGTAAAGAAATTTGTTTTGCCAATTCATGGAATTCTTCAGTTCTTGCAACAAAATCTGTTTCACAATTTAATTCTAATAAAACACCAATCTTTTCATTATGGTGAATATATGAATAAATAATACCTTCACCAGTGCTCCTGCTTGCTTTTTTAGCAGCTTTAGCAGCTCCCTTTATTCTTAAAATTTCGACCGCTTTGTCGAAATCACCTTCAGCTTCTATTAAAGCTTTTTTACAATCCATCATTCCAGCACCGGTAGCATCTCTTAACTTTTTAACATCTGCAGCAGTTATAGCCATTTCAATTCCCTCCTAATAATTTCTTTAAATTCATAAATATTTTAACATAATTACTTTTCTTTTTCTAAACAGTGTTATTACTAATTTTTTTAATTATCGCTTTCTCCACATTTTCTGGAACCCATTGAGAAATATTCCCGCCAAACTTTGCTACCTCTTTTACTATTGTGGACGAAATAAAAGAAAATTCTGTATCCGTCATCAGAAATAAAATTTCCACATTTTTATTTAACGATCTATTTGCATTGGCAAGTTGAAGTTCGTATTCAAAATCAGAAACAGCTCTTAATCCTCTTATAACAACATTTATTTTTTTTTCTTTTGCATAATCTACTAGTAACCCTTCATAGCTTTCAACATGTATATTTGGAAAATCTTTTAATGAATCTTTTGTAATTTTAATTCTTTCTTCTTTTGTAAAAAAATATCTTTTATTAACATTATGCAAAACCACAACATATAATTCATCAAATATTTTAGAAGCACGGTTAATTATATTCAAGTGACCAAAGGTTATAGGATCAAAACTACCAGGATATATAGCTCTTGTCATTTCAAACCTCCGTAAGTATTATAAGTATGTTTTAATTTTCCCAGACCCTAATATAACTCCATCATTATCATAAACAACGGCAAACTGACCTGGAGTAACTGCAAAAATAGGTTCTTTGAAAATTACTTCTATTTTATCAGAATCTATTTTCTTTATGTAGGCATCCTTTTCTTCATTTCTCTTTCTAATTCTGCATTTTGCCTCAATTTTTTCAAAATCTACAATAAAATTAAAATCTTCTGCAATTAAACCTTTAAAATAAACTTTCTCAGTAGGAGCAACAATGATTTGATTAGTTTCAGGTATTATCTTATAAACATGCATTTTTATATTTGGATTTTTGAAATATTTAATTCCTGTTCTTTGCCCAATAGTGTAATTAGTATATCCGCTATGTTCGCCTATAACATTTCCATATAAATCCAGTACTTCGCCTTTTGAAATAATAACTTTATTTTCTTTTAGAAATCTTCTATAATCATTATCAGGTATAAAACACAACTCTTGACTATCAACCTTTTTAGCTATATTTATATCTAACTGCTTTGCAATTTTTCTTATTTCGTCTTTGGTATAATAACCATTAGGGAAAAAGATTTTCGGAATTGCTTTTTTATCAATATATGCAAGAAAATATGATTGATCTTTTGATTTATCAACGCCTTTTTTAATTACATATGTATTGTATTTTTCTGAAAATTCTCTTATTGCATAATGTCCGGAAGCAACATAATCTGCATTGTATTCTTTTAATAAATCAATAGCAAGACCAAACTTGAAATATTTATTACATAATATACATGGATTTGGAGTAACCCCATTTTTATAATCATTTATAAAATAATCGATAATTTTTTCTCTGAACTCTTCATAAATTTTAATAATTTTTAATTCAAAGCCAAGTTTATCAGCTATTCTCATTGCGTCATATGTATCAGAAGGACTACAGCAAATTTTTTTCTTTTCAGGAATTTTGATAAATATATCATCAGGCATTGTTTTGAAATGAACGCCTATAATATCATATCCATTTTGCTTTGCTAAAAAAGCCGCAACGGAGCTATCAACTCCCCCGCTCATCAACATTATTAATTTTTTCTTCAACAGTGTTTCCTCCCATTAATTCAATTTTTTCTCCTAAATTAACTAAATCAGCAAGAGTTATTTTAGAAAGTTCCTGCATTAAAATAGTATTTATTTTTTTCCATATGTATCCTACAGCACACTCGGAACCAAGAGTTTCACATTTTCCCGTTACAACACATTCATATGACTGGAAGGGTTTGTCGAGTATATAAATTACTTCGCTTAATTTTAAATCTTGAGGTTCTTTACTTAAAGCGTAGCCACCATATCGACCTCTTACAGAATCAACGATGCCATATTCTCTTAATTCACTAAAAATTTTTTCCAAAAAATCTTTTGGTATTTTTTGTTTAGAAGATAATTCGTTTATAGAAACTCTTTTTATGCCGCTTTTATGAAATATAGCTAATTCATATAACGCTCTTAAAGCATAACTGCTTTTAACTGTCAATCCCATAATTTTACCTCCTGCTTTTTTTGCCAACAACATATACATTTACATTTTTAGTATTTTGAGCAAATCTGACGTCATTAATATATATGTCCAATTTATTTCCAATTATTTTTGAACCTATATCTTCAATTTCAAAAAAGCCATAATTAGGTGAATTTCTGAATTCTGGAATATATATAACAGTACCTAAGGGTAAAAAATCTGGATCAGCTGCTACGGTTACCCAGGGTCTTGGGACCTTTTGTGACTTTGTTAATCTAAATGCCGGGTAGTATATGATTTTATCATCCCATTCTGTATAAAATGTAGCTTTAAAATCACCAATATACTTGAAAAATAATCTCATAGGATCTTTAGGCTCACCATTTTTCCATATTTCAAAATTAAATAATTTATCTTTTTTTACTGTTCCGATTATTGTGCTATTATCAACCCATTGTCCATTTTTAATTTTTATGGAAAGGAGATTTGAATAAACAGTTAAAACACCATTACCATGATCTATTTTAATATAATATGAATTATTCTTCATTTTTCCAGTATCTACTATTTTCCCAGGCAAAGCTGGTTTAATATATTCATCTTTTAACGGCAGTATTCCAAGGCCTATAGATACTCCAGTAGATATTCTGTCACCAAATCTTATAACAATACGTTCATAATTTGAAGGTAAAGTATAACTTAATGGCCAGGTCAAAAATTTCTCTATATTTTTTACAGGGATAATAATTTTTTGTCCAACTCTAATAGTTCTTGGATCATCAATATTATTAACTACTTTTATTAAATCTACACCATTATATCCCAATCCGAATGCTAAAGCAATTTGGCTTAATGTATCACCAGATTTTATTTTATAAATTATCTGATCATTACTTCCAAAAAGTTCTTTTATCTCAGCGTTAGAAAATGAAATCAAAGCATTTGTCAATTCACGTTCTAATTCATCTAATTTTGTTTTAAACTTTTCATCAAAAGTATTTAAAGGTCTTGAAGATAATAATTCAAATGAATTTTGTAAATCTTCAATAGTGTTATCTAAAACTGCAAATTTTTCTTCCAGATTTTTTATTTTAAGTAATTCTTCACTTTTAGTTTTATAAAATAGTTTAGCTACTTCTCTTTGAGTTTCAGCTTCAACAGAAGAATAAACATATTTTTTTAAGTTTTCTTCATTTATTAAATCATCTGTTTTATTTTTAAATGTTGAATAATCGTTTTTTAAGGAATCTAAATCTTTTTCAAGTGTTTCAAAATTTATTTGCCATATTTTATCCAGTGAATTTACAGTTTTTAATAGGTTATCAATATTTTCTTTCACAGAAATATCAATAGATTTTTTAATTTCTGTGGAACTAAGTGTAATATTATAAATGTTTTTCTCTAAATCGGACAACTTATTATCTAAATGTTTACTAATTTTGTCTAAGTAAGTAAGACGCTTATCTAAATTATTAATATTTTTTTCTACAGATGAAAAATTATTTTTATTGTGATTTATATAGTTTAATAGTTCGGTATATTTGCTAAACATGGAAATATTAATATTTGTTATGCTTGAATTTAGAGTAGTTATATCTTTGTTTAAAGATTTTATAGTATCTTCAAATTGTTTATTTAACAAATTAAATTTTGAATCCACATAAATTTTATCATTTTCAAATATAGTTGAATCTTTAGTTATATATTTTTTGATTAAAGTATCAAATTCATTCTTTTTTATTGTATTTTTATTTAAGTCATTTAATTTATTCGAAATTTCTTGAAGTCTATTATCTAAAGCCGTTATAATTTCATTATAATATGTTTCATCTTTTATATTGGAAAAATTTGAAATATCTGTTTTTAGATTTTTCAGTGAGTTATGCAGGGTATTTAATTCGGAATCATATTTTTTCAAAATTTTTTGAATATTTGTATTTGAAGCATCCATTGTAGAATATATACTATTTATGTTTTTTTTCAATAAAATAATAGTATCAGAGAGGCTATCTACTTTTTCATTAAAAACGGTAATATTTTCGTTGATTCGTTTTAAAGAATTCTCATAGTTATTTATAGAGAGTTTTAAAAGTGCTATTTCATTTTCAATATTTTTTAATCTGTCTTCTGAATTGTTTTTTGTTTGTTGAAATAAGGAACATGAGTTAAAAAGCAAAATTACAATTATCAAAATAAATATATATCTTTTCATCATATATCACCTTTCAAAAATTCAGCTTTTTTTACATAAGGATTTCTTGATTTTTTATATCTTCCAATAAGTTTGTTGAAAAATTCTTTGGCTTCCTTTTTTTTCCCTATACGCAAATTTGTATAACCTTTAAAAAAATAATATAATATAAGTTCTTCGTCAGAATTTAGGTCTTTAAAATTATCTTCAAGAATATTTACAGCAGAAATTAATAATTTTAATTCTTCCATGGTTTTGTTTTCATCCCTGAAAACCCATGCAAGTCTGATAAGACTTTTTGCAACATTTCCTGGACGATTTAAAATGCGATAAACAATTCCTGCAAGCGCATATTGTTTTTTCAAGAAATCAATCGACTTATCTTTGGAATTGCTGATTTTTCCAAGTTTGTCTCGAGTTCTTTTTAAATAATTTTTTAGTTCTTTTTTTGTCTCTTTAGAAGTTTTTCTTAAAACATCAGAATCTTCAGAAAAATATGTAAATCCGCACTTTGGACAGGTTAAGATAGAAAAATTAAGAGGATTTGGCCCCTTAAATATAGGTTTTAAATCATCTTCGTATTTTTCAATTCTTATACTATCATATTTAATTTTAGTAAAATTAAAAGCTTTCCCACAAAGGGGGCAGGTAGTAGAATCTTCCCAGAAATCTCCCATTTTATACACCTCATTCTTATCATATAATACTAAAAATATTTTACCATTTCATTGCAAAAATTCCAAATATAATAAATTAATATTTAGTTATTTATTAGATTGTTCCTGATAATTAAGTATTAATTTTTTATGATATGTTTTGAAATAAGAAAAATTAATGATAAAATATATTCTAGATATAAAATTATAATCAGGAGGTTGATTATGGGATTTTTTAATAAGATAGCTCAGGGATTAAAAAAAACAAGAGATAAATTTTTTGGAAATATTAAAACATTATTTTCCGGTAGAAAATTAGATGAAGAAGTTTTGGAAGAATTAGAAGAAATAATGATTTTATCAGATGTTGGTGTTGAAAGCACAAAAGATATTATTGAGAAATTAAAGGAAAGATATAAAAAAGAAAAGAGTGAAGATCCGTTAATTTTATTAAGAGATATTATGATAGAACATCTCGATAATAAACCAATTAATTTATCTCCAGAAAAGAAACCATATGTTATTCTGGTAGTTGGAGTAAATGGAACTGGTAAAACAACAACCATAGCAAAACTTGGGAAGATTTTTAAAGAAAATGGTAATGATGTAGTATTTGCTGCAGGAGATACATTCAGGGCAGCAGCAATTGAGCAATTAAAAGAATGGGGAAAGAGACTGAATATAAATGTAATTGCACATTCTCATGGTTCAGATGCTGCAGCAGTTGCATATGATGCATTGAATCATGCGTTATCAAAGAATAAAGATGTAGTTATAATTGATACTGCAGGAAGGCTGCATACAAAAAGCAATTTAATGGAAGAACTGAAAAAAATAAAGAGAGTAATTCAAAAAGTGATTCCAGATGCACCACATGAAACGCTTTTAGTATTAGATGGAACAACAGGGCAAAATGGTATAATACAGGCACAGATATTTAAAGAAGCAATTGATTTAAGCGGAATAGTAATCACAAAGTTAGATGGTACCGCAAAAGGTGGAATAGCCTTTGCAATTAATAAAGAGTTGAATATACCAATTAAGCTGATTGGAGTTGGTGAGAAAGAAGATGATCTGCAGCTTTTTGATCCTGAAAGCTATTGTAACGCATTATTAGGTATAAAAGAATAAAATAACCGATGCATTGCATCGGTTATTTTGTTCTGAATAATCTATCTCCAGCATCGCCAAGACCAGGGATAATATAAGCATGATCATTTAATTTTTCATCGAGAGCAGCAGTAAAAATTTTAACATCCGGATAATCTTTTTCAATATTTTTAACGCCTTCCGGAGCCGCTAATAATGACATAACAATAATATTTTTAACACCAAATTCTTTAACCTTTTTTATGGCGTATCTAATTGAAAAGCCTGTTGCTAACATAGGATCAACAATGAATACATAGTGATTTTCACTAAATGGTGGGAATTTTAAATAATATTCTATAGGTTTTAAAGATTCAGGATCACGATAAATTCCTAAAAAACCTATACTTGCATTTGGTACAAGACTTAAAATTCCATCCATCATACCAAGACCGGCCCTTAAAATAGGAACTATAGTTATTTTTTTATCCTCTACCATCTCACCAATTGTTTGTTGAATAGGTGTTTCAATATTTATATTTACTGTAGGTAGATTTCTTGTAGCTTCATAAGTTAGTAATTGTGTAATTTCTTTTAAAAGTTCTCTAAATTCTTTTGGTCCAGTTTTTTTGTTTCTCATAATAGTAAGTTTATGTTTAATTAAAGGGTGTTCTACAACTGTGAGATTAGAAAAATTCATTTTTGTACCTCCTTTTTTATCTTCTTTTAACAATTATACCATAAAAATACTTGGAACAATTTAAATTTTTTGATAGAATATATAAAGATTTAGGAAAAAACGAGGTGATTTAATGAAAATATTGTCGTTGATGAAATATGAACTCATTAAAATTTTTAGAAATAAAGGTTTTTTAGTGACATTGATTTTAGTCCCATTTTTGTTATCTTATTTAGGATCGAATCTATTTCCAGAGAATATGTTGTCAGACTATAAAATAGCTGTATATAATGAAGATAATAGTTTTTTGGGGAAATTTGGATTTCTTTTTTTAAGTCAATTTTTTAAATGGAAAGATGCTGTTCAAATAACGACAAAATCAGAATTAATTGAAGCTATAAAAAGTAATGAATATGATTCCATACTGATAATACCTAAAGGATTTATGAGTGATTTAAAAAATTATAAAGAAACGAAACTTATTTTAGTACCTAATCCCAATGACCTTGATAGTAGTGTTGCAATTTATACAGTTGTAAAGGCATTATTTAATGAATTATCTGGTATTCCGGAGATTTCTGTTGGTTCAACAACTCAATTTTTATTAAAAGGCGGAATATCGGTGGATAAAGATAGAAACCCACCAGAGATTGAAATACAAATTCCGAATATAAAAGATGGCAGTTTAACAAATATAAAAAATGCGTCTCTTGATTTTCAGGATATGTTAGCCCCGTCTGCTATATTGGTACTAATCTTGATTTTTTCAATGGGAGGAATTGGTATTTCTGTATCTCAAACAAGAGAAAACGGATTGTTAAATATATATAGAGCAAATGGGTTAAAAATATGGGAGTTTTCATTATATAAATTGTTTACATATATTATTCTGGGATTAGTGTCGAGTATTATAACCTATTATGTTTTTCAATATTTTGGAAGTAATTTTGTTGGTGGAGAAATATCAATGATAATTTTGATAATCTTAAATGTCTTAATGTTTGCTACATTGGGGTTATTAATTTCGGCAATATCCAAAACAACTAAAACAACAACATTTATATTAGCTGTTTTTATAGGAACAATGATATTATTTGGAGATGTTTTGATTTCGATACCAAAGGATTCTATCTGGTATAAATGGTCTTATATTCTTCCTATAAAATATTCTATAGATTCATTTAGAAAAGTTGCATTATTGAATTATAATCTTTCTATGGTATCAGGAGATATCTTTGTAATAATTTTATTTACAGTATTATCATTTATAATTAGCCATATATTTCTCTCATATATTGAGAAAAAATAAGTTTTTCCACAAAATAAAATCGCAGTGAAAACTGCGATTTTATTTTATTATATTTAATTCTTTTCCTATTTTTTCAAATTTTTCAACTGCAAAATCAAGATCTTCTTTTGTATGTGCAGCGCTGATCATTACCCTGATTCTTGCTAATCCTTTAGGGACAGTAGGATATCCTATTGATTGAGCGAAAATTCCTTCTTCAAATAACCTTAAACTAAAGTTTTTTGCAATTTTGGCATCATAAAGCATCACAGGAGTTATTGGAGTCTCACTGTGCCATGTATCAAATCCAAGAGCATTTAATTTATCATTAAAATATTTAGCATTATCCCATAATTTTTCAACCACTTCGCCGCTTTCAACCAATATTCTTACAGCTTCTAAAGCTGCACCAGCTTCAGCTGGAGAAAGAGAACTGCTGAATAAAAATGGTCGCGCTTTCTGTTTTAGATAATCTATTAAGACCTTTTTACCTGCAATAAAGCCACCAACAACACCAAATGCTTTTGATAATGTTCCAACTTCTATATCGACTCGAGAGTGTAAATGGAAGTGATCAACAATTCCTCTACCGTTTTCACCAAGAACACCTTCACCATGAGCATCATCAACCATAACAATTGCTTCATATTTTTCTGCAACTTCAACTATTTCCGGTAATGGAGCTAAATCTCCATCCATGCTGAAAACCCCATCAGTTATAATTAAAAGTCTTCTTGCACCATTTTCTTTAGCTTCTTTTAATTTTGCTTCAAGATCTTTAACATCCTTATGTTTCCATACATATTTTTTTGCTTTTGAAAGTCTAACGCCGTCTATAATGCTTGCATGGTTTAGTTCATCTGATAAAATTGCATCTTCTGCTGTAGTTATTGCTGGAATAACAGCTTGATTGGCATTAAAACCAGATTGTACTACTAATGTTGCTTCTGCTTTTTTAAATTCTGCTAACTCTTTTTCTAATTGATGATGTATATCCATTGTACCTGCGATAGTTCTTACTGCACCAGGGCCAACACCATACTTTTCAACCGCAGCAATGGCCGCTTTTTTTAGCCTGTCATTGTTTGCAAATCCAAGGTAATTATTTGAACAAAGGTTTAAAACTTTTTTGCCATCAACCTCAAACCAAGATCCTTGAGCACTATTTAGAGTTCTAATAGTTACAAAAAGACCATTTTCTTTTAAATCTTTCATTTCATTATTTAATTGATCATAAAAATTCATAAAATTCCCCCTTATTCTGAAATTTTTAATATGATTTTTCCACTTTTTTTGGAATTCATAAGTTCAAAACCTTTTTCAAAATCTTCTATTGGCAAAATATGAGTGATTAATTTTGAAAGATCTACTCTTTTTGTTCTCAACCATTCTGAAGCGATTTGCCATGTTTCGAACATTTTTCTTCCTGTAATACAATGTATTTTAATTCCTTTGAATACAGCAGTATTCATAACAAACGGAACAGGATTTGTAGGGAAAACACCTAAAATAGCGACTTCTCCAGCGTTTGTTAAAGATTCTATTCCCTTATTCAAAGCATCAGGATTTCCAGACATTTCCAGTAATACATCAACACCATCATTGTTTGTTAAATTCATAACTTCTTTAACTAAATCTTTTTCCAGAGGATTTATTATATAATCAGCACCCATTTCTTTTGCCATATTAATTCTATATTCAGAAATTTCACTAACTATTACAGTTGCAGCGCCAGAAATCTTTGCGATTTGAATTGCGATAGCACCAATGGGACCAGCACCTGTTATTAAAACAGATTTTCCTCTTAAGTCCACGGAAGTTACAGTATGTATGGCATTTCCTAAAGGTTCCATGACAGATGCAAATTCCTTTGGAATGGAAGGATCCAATTTCCATAATACTATTTCTGGAACAACAACATATTCAGCGAAAACTCCATCTCTATCTACACCCAGTATTTTCATGTTTTTACACACATGCATATTTCCAGTTTTACATTGTTTACAAACACCGCATGGAATATGAGTTTCTGCTGCTACAATATCTCCAGGTTTTACACCTTTAACCATCGAACCAACTTCAACAACTTCACCAACAAATTCATGTCCGTCAATTTGAGGAGTTTTAATCCTTTTCTGAGACCATTCATCCCATTTCCATATATGTAAATCTGTTCCACAAATAGATGCATTTAAAACTTTAATTTTTACATCATCTGGATTTTTGATTTTCGGAATTTCAACTTCATCTAATACAAAGCCTTTTCCTGGTTCTTTTTTTATAATGGCTTTCATAGTATTCAAAATTTTTCACCATCCTTATTTTGTATTCAATATTTTGTATTCAGTAATAGTTTAACTCAAAAATGAAAAAAATTTCAATGTCATTTTTTTCAGATTATTCTCTATTACAGATATTATGGGACAATAATATTAAAATATATTCAATTTACTCAGGATTATAATAAAAAAATTCATCATCTTCTTTAATTAGTTCTTTCTCAACTAATTTGTATATTCTGTCTTTATCTATATAATTAAGTATAAAAGCTTTTGGTAGTCCTTTGATTTTGCTGCTTCTATTATATATTTTTCTTAAGTTTAACAATAAAATTTCGTCTTCTTTTTTTTGCATAAATGAGGCGATTTCTAAAAACGTTATTTTTAGATTTAAGAAAAATTTATCGTAATAATCTTTATCTTTTAAAAGTTCAGTAAATAACTGATATGATTCTTTTTTGAAACGCGTTTTTCCTACCTTATAATAATCTATAATATTTATTCCGAATACTAAAGAATCAAGTCCAAAATAGTCTCCATCACAGAAAACCTGTCCAAGTTTTTCTTTATCTTCATATTTTAAAATTGAAATAACTATACCATTTTGAATATATGCGATTTCTCGAATATCTTTAGAAAGATTTTGTATTAATTCACATTTCATTTTTATCACCAACATTTTTTTCATCAAATATATTGGAAAAAATTTCATAATTTTCAACTCTAATCAACATTTCTCCCCATGCTGGAATTCCCCAGAATCTTAATATTTCTAAATACTCTTCAAGAATATTCTTTACCTGATTTTTATCATTACAATAAATACAGGATAAATATAAGAAATATTTAACTAAAGCTCTATCTTCGATTTCAATTGATTTTTCAAAACCATAAATTAAATCTTCACAGAGTTGGGGATTATCGCTATTTTTTCTTATATAATTTGTTGTAAAAACAATAATTCCAGCTAAATCTAAGTTATCTTTATTAAACATTGATTTAAAATTTTCTGTGGCAGTTTCTAGATCTTCTGGAAGTTCAGATTCAAAAATTTCACCAACATTTAAAATTTGATCCAATTCTGCTAATAATATATCTGTCTCATCAAGTTCCATATCTTCAATTAAGTCTTTTCTATTAGATATTCGTGCTTTTGAAATTAATAATTCATATATGTTTGGAGTTATATTGTATAAACTTTTAAAAAATAAATTTATATACAATTTTGATATGTGCTCTAAAAATAAAGAAAATTCTTTTTCTTCAAGTATTTTTTGTATAGAATTTTTATCAAGTTTTAATACTTCAACCTTTGTATTAGCAATATAACTTTCCAATAAGGGTTTTCCTGTTATAAAACTCATAGTTCCTATAAATTCTCCAGAACTTAATTCATGATTTCTAAGAGAAGTATGTACTTTCCCAGATATTATATAATAGCAAAAATTGTATATTTCGTTTTCTTTTAATAATACTTCGCCGGGATTAAAAAATTCTTTCATAAAAACACCTTCTTAATAAAGTTTTATTTTATTTTATTATAAAGATCAGGGAAATAATAGTCTAAAAATAGTTTTTCTTTAAAAAAATAATTATAAATAGATGGTTCCTGTAAATCCATTAAATTTATGTATTTTTTAATAGTTAAAGTATCAAGTTCAAAAAGATTTTTTAAATTTTCTGATAAATTTTCATATTCTTTTATAAATTCATCTGGAAATAACAATTCAATATTTTGTATGAATTTAATATAATTTTTTTTACTGATAGATAAATAGTCTTTAGTAGTAAATTCTGATATGAAATTATCAATAATATTTTTAGAAGAAGATATTAAAAAATAATTGAATATTGGAACTTTTTCTAAAGAGTTATACGAGTAGTAATTATTGAGTATTTTTCTGGCTAAGGGAATTGCATGCGTGGTTGATAATAAAAATTTTCCATCTTTTCTTACAGAAATAGTAATTTTCCCATCATATCCTGTAAACCATACAGATGATTCAGCAGTTCCTGTTTTCCCATAAAACTCTTTTTTTACTGAAAATAAAGTTTTAGCAGTTCCTTCTAAAACTACTTTTTTTAATATTTTATTCATTGTATTGTATGAATTATTGTTAATATTTTGTATTTTTCTATCAATTTTAGGTATTTTTTTGTATATTAAATTTCCGTTTTTATCATATATTTCTTCAATTATATAAAAATCTGGTATTATTCCATAATTTGGAAAAATGGAAAATGCCCTTGCAATATTATATACATTACTTTCCAATGTTCCAAGGGACAGGGTTATATCATCAGGATAAAAACCATTTATACCTATTTTTTTTAGAAAATCTGTTACGGCAAATATTGATTTTTGAGTAGTATTTTCTAAATTTCGAAAAAGATTAATTGAAGGTATATTTATTGAATCAATTAAAGCCTTTTCAAATGTAACTTCACCTCTAAATTTTTTATCAAAATTTTTCGGACTCCAGTTTCCAATTTTCAATGGCTCGTCAGTTAAAAGATCATTGATATTATATCCTTTATTTAAAGCTAATAGATAATAGAATGGTTTAATAGTTGAACCAATCTGCCTGTTTGAATAAAAAGTATCATATTGAGAACCAAAAAAGCTTAAAATTTTTCCTGTTTTATTATCAAGTATAATTGCGCTTTGTGAAGATTGCCATGAATTTTTAATTGTTTCAAATAAATCTCTATTTATAGTGGATTTTACAATATAACCACCACCATGTAATTTAATTTTTGATTCTTCACTTTTTATTGCGAGTAATAATTGAAGATTATTTTTATCAAAAAACACCTTTTTAAATATAATATTGCTTAATTGTTGTGTATAAATTTTGTATTCATCGTCGGATAATAATTTATTATTTTTTAATGAGTTTAATATTATTAATCCCTGTTCTTTAGCTCTTGATGGATATTTATAGGGGTTATAATATTCTGGAGCATTTATAATACCAACTAAAATTGATATTTCAGCTAAATTTAAATCTTTTAAATCTTTTCCAAAATATCTTTTTGCAGCAGCTCCGAATCCATTTATATCATTACCAAGGTAGGCTATATTTATATATGCCTCTAAAATGTCATTTTTTGTATAATAATGTTCAACCCAGAATGATAAAAAAATTTCTAAGATTTTTCTTGAAATTCGTTTTTTCTGAGATAAATAAACATTTTTTACAACCTGCTGTGTAATCGTGCTTCCACCATAAGTTGTACCACTTTTTATATTTGTTATTATAGATCTAAGTGTTCCTTTTAAGTTGAATCCAGGATGTCCAAAAAAATCCCTATCTTCTGACCATAACAAAATAAAAAGTAGATTTATTGGAGCTTCTGATAATTTCGTATATATAAATTTTGGAGGTAATATTTCATTTCCATTTGAAAATACATATGTATTATAATTATTATTAATAGAAAAAATAGATTTATTTGCAAAAATATTAAAAGTATAGATAAATAGTACGATTGCTATGATTAAAACAGTAAAAATACCAGATAAAAAATATTTCAATGCAAATTCCTCCATTTAAAATGATTTTAATAAAAATAGTATATAATAATTTTTGCTTAATAATATTAACTCAAAAATATTATATCATATAATTGGAGTGAGTATATGAAATACCTTTTAAGGTTTAAAAAATTCGGAAAATCAGCGTATATTTCTCATAACGATACGTTAGAAGAGATAGAAAGAATGTTCAGACGTGCGAAAATAGATTTAGAATATACAAAAGGATATCATTCTAAGCCCAAATTAAGTATATCTCAGGCTGTGCCATTGGGATATATTAATAAAGCATTATTTGTTGTGTTGAATACAAAAAAAATATATAACTTTTCAAACTTTAACGATTATGTATCCGAAGGATTTAAATTAACAGAGTATAAAGAAGTAAAAGATAATTATAAATTGAAAATAGAATATTATTTGTTTAAAATATATATTTCCGAAAATTTATTTAAAAAATTCAATTTTGTATTACTGAATGATGAAAATATTAGAAATAAGTTTATAAATCTTGATATTGATAGAAATAAAAAAGGAATTTATGTGTTAAAATATAAACAGAAGTATAATAAGATATACAATATATGGAAAATTTTTAGTGAAGTTAAAGAAAGTTTTATATTTTATCCAATAGTTTATGATGCTGTTTGGGGGGATTAAATTGGGAAAGAAAATCTTAATTGTAGATGATTCTGATGTATTGAGAAAAATACTATCTTTTAATTTTAAAAAAGAAGGATTTGAGGTTCATGAAGCCAGAGATGGGGAAGAAGGGCTACAAAAAATAAAAGAATTGATACCTGATGCAGTGTGTCTCGATATTATGATGCCCAAAATGGATGGGTTTACAGTATTAAAAAAATTGAAGGAAGAAGGAATAAAATTACCAATATTGGTTTTAACAGCTAAAGGCGGAGAAGAAGATGAAAAACTTGCGCTGGCTTTAGGTGCATTTAAAGTGGCTACAAAACCTTTTAGTCCTAAAAATATTGTTGATATTATAAAACAGGTGGTGGCTGGAAATGGATAAAGCCACACAACATGGATTAGAAATTTATCATGAGTTAAATGATAGGGTAAATTATTATTCTGATGAACCTAAGACTCTGGAAGAGATTAGTAACCGTGTAAAAATTTTAATAGAGCAATTGTTTGAAGAAAGTGAAAATTATAGAATACAACTTGAGGAATTTTCTTTACAATTAGAGGCTCAGGTTGAAGAATTATCAAAATTATATGAAGAGTTAACAGCAGTATTAGATATAGGAAAAATACTTCATGAAACGCTTGATCCTAAAAAATCAATGGAAAAAATATTGGATAGAATAAAAGACATAATTTCTTTTGACGACATTATAGTTGGAGAATTTTCTGATTATCCTCCAGGGAAAGATTTTAGTATTTTGCATGCCGACTTTAATTTACTCGATTTTGAAGGAACTGTAGAGCTTATTGATTATCTGAATGCGGAAAAAAAAATTAAGCCTATGATATTCGAAAAACATCCAATAACCCACAAAGAGATACCGATAATGTTTATACCAATAGAATCAAGGATAAAAATATGGGGTTTTTTTCTTTTTTATGGCTCTAAAAATGGTATATTTACCGCTGGAAATAGAAAAATTATGGAATCTATTGCAGAGCAAATAGCGTTTAGTTATGATACTTTAGATTTTTTAAATAAAAAAATAGAGCAGGAAAAATTGGGAGAACAACTGAGAATAGCATCTGAAATACAAAAGTCGCTATTGCCGAAAAAAATTCCTGAATTTCAAGAAATTGATATTGAAGCGTTTTATAGACCGGCATATGATATAGGTGGAGACTATTATGATGTAGTAGATTTAGGAGAAAAAGTATTTATTGTATTGGCAGATGTTTCAGGAAAAAGTGTTCCTGCAGCATTGATTATGACATCATTTAGGTCTATTTTAAGACATGAATTGGAAAAAGAAAAGGATTTGGCAACTATAGTTTCTAATTTAAATAATTATATTTCCAGAGAAATTCCTCAAGATAGATTTGTAACAGCTATCTTTATGATGTTGGATTATAAAAATAAAAAGATAGAAATGATAAATTGTGGGCATAATCCTACACTAATATTGAAAGATGAAGAATTATTGACTTTTGATGCAGAATATATGCCAATAGGTATTATGGAAGGATTTGTCTTTGAAAGTCAAAACTTAACATATAATGAAAAAGTATATGTAGCATTATATACAGATGGAATAACTGAAGCTAGGAATGAAAAAAGCGAAGAATTTGAACTTGAAAGATTAATTGATATATTTGAAAAAAATAAGGACAAAAATTCAAAAGAAATTATTGATATAATAATAAAGAAATTAGATAAATTTGTAGGAAAAGCGTCTCAACATGATGATACAACATTGATGATAATAAAATCAAAATAATTTCAAAAAATGATTTTTAAAGGAGGTATTTTATTATGTCAGGTCATAACAAGTGGGCAAATATAAAACATAGGAAAGCAGCTCAAGACGCAAAAAGGTCAAAAATATTTACAAAGTTAATCAGAGAGTTAACGGTTGCTGCTAAAGAAGGTGGTGCAGATCCAGAATCAAATCCAAGATTAAGAACAGCCATAGAAAAAGCAAAAGAAGCTAATATGCCAAAAGATAAAATTGAGGCAGCTATAAAAAAAGGTGCAGGAGGTACAGATGCTGATTCATATGTTGAAATAATGTATGAAGGTTATGGGCCAGCAGGTGTTGCTATTATAATGAGAGCATTAACAGATAATAAAAATAGAGCAGCTCAGGAGGTAAGACATATTCTTTCAAAACATGGTGGAAGTTTAGCTGAAAGTGGTGCTGTTGCTTGGAATTTTGAAAGAAAAGCTATGATTGTAGTTCCTAAAGAAGAAGTGGCAGATTTGGATGAATTTATGATGGCAGCATTGGATGCTGGTGCAGAAGACGTTATAGAAGATGAAAATATTCAGGTTATAGCTTCTCCAGATGATATGGTTCAGGTTAGAGATGCTTTAAAAGATATGGGATATTCTGTGAAATCGAATTTGACATATATTCCAAAAACAACAGTTAAAGTTGCCGGATCAGATGCGGAAAAATTATTAAAATTGCTCGATGCATTGGAAGACAGTGATGATATTCAAGAGGTATTTGCAAATTTTGAAATTGATGATGCAGAAATGGAAAGATTAGCACAAAATATTTAATTAATAGGGGCTATATATGCCCCTTGTTTTTAAAGGTGAGTTGATGAAAAAAAACTTATTAATATTATGGATATTTTTAAGTACTATTACTTTTTCAAATAATATAAATGTATCTTATATGAATAATGGAGATATAAAAGTAGATTATAATTTTGATTTTGAGGCAACGAATTTATATGTTGCAAGTATTTCGTTTTTTGTAAATTTAACTCCATTGAGTACTAATTCTATAAATGTTTCTAGTTTAGAAGAAATATTAAATTATTTAAGATTTTATCAACCTGGATTTAGTATAAATTACAAATATAAAAATAATTTTTTTTATGATCCATATTATTTCACATGGTCAAATGATTCGTTTATAATATCTTTTGAAAAAGCATATTTTGATTATCCTGTATCTTATGTAGTTTCAAATGGTATGGCTGGAATAACTTTAAAAAAGGAATCGAATAAATATTTTTACTGGATAAATATATACGATTTTTCCCAAACGGCAATGGGTTATTATTTTGGGGATAAGATAAAAATAGGTTTTTTTATTGATACATTAAATAAAGAATATGATTATGGTACATTCCTGTCTATATTTAATAGTATAATAACAATATCAAAGAAAAAAGTGTACTTTATAATATTAGATAAAAATGTAAATATTTATTTTGAATTTAAAAGTAATAAAAATATAGTTAGAAGTAATATATTTAGAAAAAGAGAAAATAATTTTGAATTTAATATACCGATAATAAGGGATAATATATATGTTATAATAAATTCGAAAAAAACTATAGGGATAAAATTTAATCTAAAATTTTAGGAGGAGTTATTATGGATGAAAAAAGTTTGTACTCATCACCGTATGATGATAAAGAGTATATGTGGTTATTGGATAATATTGCAAGTCACTTTCAGCTTGATTTGAGAGGTTATAAACAACATAGAGTAAGAAGAAGAATAGATATGATAATGAGAAAATATACATATAATAGTTATAAGAAATACTTTGAAGATTTGAAAAACAATCCAAAATTATGGGATGAGTTTCTTGATAAATTAACGATAAACGTTACAGAATTTTTTAGAAATCCAGAAAAATGGAATTATCTGAAAAAAAATATTCTTCCAAAGGTATTGAAAGAAAGAGGAACAAAAACTAAAATATGGAGTGCTGGTTGTTCAACAGGTGAAGAGCCCTATACGCATGCAATAATACTTGAAGAATTAAAAGCTCCTAAAAATATAAAAGTTTTGGCGACAGATCTTGATAGATTTGTTATTCAAAAGGCGAAAAAAGGTATATATTCAGATAGGTCCATGGTAAATGTTCCTGAAGATATAAGAAAAAAGTATTTTAAAAAATTGGATAATAATACATACGAAGTTTTACCATTAATAAAAAGCAGAGTGATATTTAAACAGCATAATCTTTTAATGGATAAATTTGAAAAAGATATAGATATTATTTCCTGTAGGAATGTGGTTATTTACTTTGATATGGATGCAAAAAATAAATTATATAAGAATTTTGCAAATTCTTTAAGAAAAGGCGGAGTATTATTCGTCGGTTCTACAGAAAGAATATTTAATTATAAATCTTTAGGATTGGAAGTAATAGAACCATTTTTCTATCAAAAAGTGAGTGATTAATTTGGATTGGTTAATTCCAATTATATTGATAATAGACCAAATTTCTAAAAGATTAGCACAGGATTTTTTAAAAGGAAAGACGATTCATATTATAGGAGATTTTTTAACTTTATCTTATGTAACCAATACAGGTATAGCTTTTGGAATATTTCGGGGTTATGCTTTTTTGCATGGAATATTAGCAACGTTTGTCGTGACTTTCATTTATATTTATAGAAAAAAACATCTGGAGAAAAATAAATCTATGCTATTTGATATTTCAATCACTTTTATCATAGGTGGAGCATTGGGGAATATTTATGATAGAGTTAGAATTGGATATGTTGTAGATATGTTTAATGTTAAATATTTTTCTGTTTTTAATGTTGCAGATTCTTTTGTAACAATTGGAGGAGTTTTATTAGCTATATATTATTGGCGAAGGAGTAAGAATTCGTGGAAGAAAACTTTTTAGTAACGAATAGAGAAAATGGCTGGAGATTGGATAAATTTGTAGTTGAGAAGGTTCCAGACTGGATATCGAGAAATTATGTTCAAAAAGCGATAAAACAAGGACAAATAATAGTAAATGGTGAATTAAAAAAGCCTGCTTATAAAATAAAATCTGGAGAGATTGTATCAATTGAAGTGCCGGATAAACCTCCTATAATAGAGGTAATGCCAGAAAAAATACCGCTAAATGTAATATATGAAGATAAAGATATTATAGTTATTAATAAACCTCCAGATATGATAGTTCATCCTGTTTTTAATAAAGTAAGCGGAACATTGGTAAATGCATTACTATATCATTGTAAAGATTTGCAGGGAATTGGTGGAGAAGTTCGCCCGGGAATCGTACATAGATTGGATAAAAATACATCTGGAGTAATAATTGTAGCCAAGAATGACCTTGCTCAGCAATCTTTAAGTTCTCAATTTAAAGATAGAAAAACCAAAAAAACATACATAGCTTTGGTAAAAGGGATTCTAAAACAAAAATATGGAGAAATAAATGCTCCAATTGCAAGACATCCACAAATTCGTATAAAAATGGCTGTTGTTCCAGGAGGGAAAGATTCTATTACAATATATAAGATAATAAAGGAATTCAAAGATGCATCGCTTGCCTGGGTAAATTTGAAAACCGGAAGGACACATCAAATTAGGGTACATTTTAAACATATTGGACATCCGTTGCTTGGTGATGAAGTATATGGAAGCGTAGATTTAAAACATGGCATAAATAGACAGATGCTTCATGCATTGAAACTGGGAGTATTTCATCCAAGAACAGATAAATGGATGGAATTTATAGCGCCTATTCCACATGATTTTAAAGAAGCATTAAAGAAGTTATCGGATGAATGAAATCTTTTTTGAAAAAATAACAGAAAATTAACATACTCTTGTTATATATTAAAAGATATTGTCGTAAAATAAAGCGCGAGGTGTTTTTTATGTTGAATGATAATTTAAGAGATCAAAAATTAATATATGATCTTGATAAAATAGAAGAAAAAGAAAATTTTATTTTTGAATTAAATTGGAAAAAAATTGATACACCTGAAGGAATAGTTGATATAACTTCACCAATAAATTTAGATTTTTATATTGAAAAGAATTCAGAAGGTTTCTTATTAAAAGGTAGTGCAATGACAAAAGTCAAATTACAATGTTCCAGATGTTTAAAAGAATTTGAGCAACAAATTAAAGGTGAAATAGAAGCTTTTTATATTTCTAAATCTATGGAGAGTTTATACATAAAAAGTGAAAGGCTGGAAACGCTGGATAATATCATTTTTTTCTCTGAAGAAAAAATAGATATAACAGATAGAATTATCGAGTCAATATTAATGGAGATTCCAGAAAAACCATTATGTAAGGTTGATTGTAAAGGATTATGTCCTATTTGTGGAGTAGATTTAAATGAAAATCCAGATCATAAGCATGACGAAGAATATATAGATCCAAGATTTGAAAAATTATTGAACTTATTTAAAGAAGAAAAATAATAACTTTTAGGAGGGATTATAAATGGCTGTACCAAAGCAAAAAACTTCAAGAGCAAGAACACATAGAAGAAGAGCAGCAAACTTATACAGAGCAATTAAAGTAAATGTTTCAAAATGTCCAAATTGTGGTGAACCAAAACTCCCCCATAGAGTATGTTTAAACTGTGGATATTATAATGGAAAACAGATATTGGAAATAGGAGAATAAGAATGCCAGAAAAGGCCAGGATAGGCTTAGATTTATTTGGTGGAGATAACGCGCCCATGTCTAATTTAGAGGGCGCGATTTTTGCTTTAAAAAATAATTTAATAGATGAAGTGCATTTAATTGGGGGAGAAGAAAATCTTAGAAATAAGATTCCAGAAAATTTGCATAATAAAATAAAATTTATAAAAGCTGAAAATTCAGTCGATAATCATACAAAACCCACAGAGGTATTAAAATTAAAAAACAGTTCGATTTATATAGGAAATGAAATGATGAAAAAAGGGCAATTGGATGCTTTTGTAAGTGCAGGAAATACTGGGGCATTGCTTGCAGCAGGAACGTTTGTCACAGGACGTATTGAAGGAATTGATAGACCTGCTCTGGTTATACCATTGCCTGGTAAAAATGGTCCGAGAGTTCTTGTGGATGGCGGAGCTAATGCAGAGCTTAAACCGGCACATTACATATCTCTTGCAAAAGAGGGAATAGCTTTTGCTAAATTTTTGGGTAAAAAAAATCCTAAAGTTCATATATTGAATATAGGTACTGAAGAAACAAAGGGGACAAAGATAGTAAAAGATGCTGCAGAGTTTTTGAAAAAAGATGATAAGATAAATTATGCAGGATTTATTGAAGGAAGAAATATATTTGATGAAAATGTGGATGTTATAGTAACTGATGGGTTTACAGGCAATAATATATTAAAAACAATTGAAGGAACTGCTTATTATATCCTATCGGAATTGAAAAGAGAGGTTTCAAATGGAGGAATATTCACCAAAATAGGAGCAATGTTAATGAAAAATTCCTTAAAAGGATTAAAAAAAAGCCTTGATTATAGACAATATGGTGGAACCTTTTTTCTGGGAATAAACGGTATTTTAGTTAAAGCTCATGGTTCCTCAGATTCTGAGGCCATTTCTAATGCGCTTTTTGTAGCGAATAAAGCTGTTAAAGATAAAATAATAGATAAGATTAAAGATATGTTATAGGAGGAAAAAACAATGTGTGGAATTGTGGGATTGGTCGGGAAAAAAGATGTTAAGGTAAAGGATATTATTTCTGGATTGCAAAAATTAGAATATAGAGGGTATGATTCAGCGGGAATTGCTTTCTCAAAAAATGAACATATAGAATTAATAAAAGCAACAGGAAAAATTTCGAATTTAAAGGATGAACTCAATGATAGAATGAATACGAATATTCACATTGGTATAGCACATACAAGGTGGGCAACACATGGTGGAGTTACAGATTTGAATGCGCACCCTCATACTGACTGTACTGGAAAAATAGCATTGGTTCACAACGGGATAATTGAAAATTTTCAAGAATTAAGAAAAGAATTAATAGAAAAAGGGCATAAGTTTAAATCCGAAACAGATACAGAAGTAATTGCTCATCTAATAGAGGAGTATTATGATGGAGATCTGTTTAAATCTGTATTATCGGCTATAAAAAGATTAGATGGTGCTTATGCGATAGGAGTAATTCATACAGATGAGAAAAAAATTGTATCTGTAAGGAAAGGAAGTCCACTTGTTGTAGCATATAATGAAGATTATGCATTATTAGCCTCTGATATAACTCCATTGATAAAATATACTAAAGATGTATATTTTATGAATGATAATGAAATAGCTTTATTGGAAGCTGGAAAAATTGAATTTTATAATATAGATGGCGAAAAAATAGAAAAGAGTCCAACACATATAGATTGGGATGAACAGGCAGCGGAAAAAAGCGGATACGAGCATTTTATGCTAAAAGAAATGAATGAGCAACCAGAAGCATTAAAATCAGCGATAACTGGAAGAATAAAGAATGGAAAACCTATAATCTCAGAGATAAATAATCTTAAGAAATTTATAAAAAATGATTTAGAAAAAATATTTATAGTTGCATGTGGTACAAGCTATCATGCGGGAATGACATTTAAATATTTTATGAATAAATATTCCAGAATAAGTGTAGATATAGAAGTAGCTTCTGAATTCAGATATATGAATCCTCATGTAGATCAAAATACATTGGTATTGGCAATATCTCAGTCAGGTGAAACAATAGATACATTGGAAGGTATAAGAATAGCTAAAGAAAAAGGAGCAAAAGTAATAACAATAAGTAATGTTTTTGGATCGACAATACCAAGAGAATCTCATGGCGCTATATATATGAATACAGGTCCTGAAATTGGAGTAGCAGCTACTAAAACATACACAGCACAAATAGCTATATTGTACGCTTTGGGAGCTAAAATAATAGAATTAACTGATGGGTTGAATGATGAAATAGAATCAATATTAAAAGGCATAGAAGAGATGCCGGAAATATACAAAAAGGTGTTAAAGTTAAATGAGAAAATAAAGGGATTAGCCAGAGAATATTCGAATTATCAGCATATGATGTATATTGGTAGAGGATTTGGATATCCTACAGCTTTAGAAGGAGCTTTGAAATTGAAAGAAATAAGCTATATACATGCTGCCGGCTATCAGGCAGGAGAGTTAAAGCATGGTCCTATAGCATTGTTAGATGAACAGTTCCCTGTGTTTGCAATAATTCCGAAGGATTCACTTTATGAAAAAATGAAATCAAATTTAATGGAATCAAAAGCAAGGAATGCTAATATAATAGCTATTAGTACAGAAGGAAACGATGAGATTAAGCATTTAACAGATGAATATATATTGGTTCCAAAAACACATGAAGCATTATATCCTCTGGTTATGGCTCCTGTTATCCAATTGTTTGCTTATAATGTTGCGGTATTAAGAAAGTTAGATCCAGATAAACCCAGAAATTTGGCGAAAAGTGTTACAGTAGAGTAATGGAGGTGAAAATTAGTGGATATAAAATCAGAGGAGGAAATATTTGAAATTACTAAAGAAATAGTTAAAATATTAGATGAAAAAGATGGAATAAATATAAAAGTTTTAAATATGAAAAATTCTCCTTTACTTGTTGATTATTTTGTTATAGTGACAGGAAATTCTGAAACACACTTAAACGCATTAAGAGATGCAGTAGTAGAGAAATTTAAAGAGAAAAAACATGAATTATTGTATTATGATAAAGATAAAGGTTATGAATGGCTTATAGTTGATGGTGGAAGCATAATTGTTCATATTTTTACGAAAAATGCAAGAGAGTTTTATGATTTAGAAAATTTATGGAGCGAAGTAGAAAGAATAAAAATCAATTAACCTCACACACCGTTATGTAGTTTCCTCGGTGCCCGTTAGGGTCGGAAACGTAATGCGGTGGAGGTAAAAACCAAAATATGGAGGTGTTGGCATGTCGGTTATTAGTATGAAACAATTGTTAGAAGCAGGAGTACATTTTGGACACAGAACAAGAAGATGGAATCCAAAAATGAAACCGTATATTTTTACAGAAAGAAAGGGTATTTACATTATTGATTTACAAAAATCATTAAAGGCAGTAGAAGAAGCATATGAATTTGTTAGAGAACAATCAGCAGAAGGTAAAGTAATTTTATTTGTTGGAACAAAAAAACAGGCTCAACAAATTATTGCTGAAGAAGCAAAAAGAGCTGGAGCTTATTATGTAAATAACAGATGGTTAGGTGGATTATTAACAAATTTCCCAACAATAAAAAAGAGAATTAAAAAATTAGAAGAATTAGATGAATTTGTAAATTCGGAAGAATTTGAAAGTCTACCTAAAAAAGAACAGAGTAAAATCAAAAAAGTATATGAAAAACTGGATAAAAACCTTGGTGGATTAAGAGGAATGAAGAAAATTCCAGATTTATTATTCTTAATTGATCCAAGAAAAGAACAAATAGCTGTTGCAGAAGCAAACATGTTAGGACTTCCTGTTATAGCTTTGGTGGATACAAACTGTGATCCTGATCCAATCGATATTGTAATACCGGGTAACGATGATGCAATTAGAGCTATAAAGTTAATAACATCTAAAATTGCAGATGCTTATATAGAAGGTAGAGAAGGTCTGATGGGAAATGACGAAACACCAGAAATAGAAGATGAAGAAGTAATAGATGCAGTTGAAGAAGTAACAAAAGCTAAAGTAGAAGCTGAAGAAAAATATGGTGAAGTAGTTGAAGAAGAAGAATAATAATTCATTATTAATAAATCCCGGAGTAATCCGGGATTTATTAATAGTTTAAAAAATAAAACATAAGTTTATTTGGAGGTGTAAAAGTGAAATTTTACATAAAAACATTCGGATGTCAGATGAATGTGAATGAATCAGAAATTATGACAGGTATTTTAGAAAAAGAAGGCTTCGAATGGACAGAAAATCCACAAGAAGCAGATTTTATAATATTAAATAGTTGTGCCGTTAGGGAAAAGGCCGAACATAAGCTTTATGGAGCTATTGGTCACTATGAAAAAATAAAGAGAAAAAATAAAAATCTTATTATTGGTGTAGGTGGATGTGTTGCAGAAAAAGAGAGGTCAGAAATTTTAAAAAGATTCCATGGTGTGGATTTTGTTTTTGGAACAAGAAATTATATGGAAATAAAGGAATTATATTTAAGGGCAAAAAATGGAAAAAGATTTGCAGATTTTAGTGATAAATTTGAAGAGATAAGAGCAGATTTGCCAAAACATCCATATAGTAAACATCATGGTTGGATAAATATTATATATGGGTGCAATAAATATTGTACATACTGTATAGTTCCATATACAAGGCATCTTGAAAAGAGTAGACCTATAGAAGATATTATAAAAGAAGTAGAATATTATAATGATAAAAATTATAGAGAAATTACATTTTTAGGACAAAATGTTGATTCTTATGGTAAAGATTTTGGAGACGGAAAACCGAAGTTAGATATATTAATTAAAGAGGCTTCAAAATTTGATTCGATAAAAAGAATATGGTTTTTAACGTCATACCCTACAGATATAACAGATAGATTAATAAATGAGGTAGCAAATAATGAAAAAGCAGCTAAAAATTTTCATTTACCCGTTCAAGCTGGTAGTGATAATATTCTAAAAAAGATGAATAGAAGATATACAAAAGAATTTTATCTGGAATTAATAAAGGATATAAAAAGTAGAGTTCCAAATGTAACAATATCAGGAGATATTATTGTAGGATTTCCCGGTGAAACAGATGAGGATTTTATGGAAACAGTGGATTTGATAAAAAAAGTTAGATATGAAAGATTGAATATAGCAGAATATTCGCCACGTGAAGGCACAATATCAGCAAAATATTACGAAGATGATATACCTAAAAAAATTAAAAATAAGAGATTTCAATATCTTATGAATATACAGAAACAAATAAATCATGAAGAAAATGAGAAATATTTAAATAAAACAGTAATGGTGATTCAGGAAAATAAAATAAAATCAGGAGCATATTTGGGAAGGACAATAAATAATAAAGTGGTGATATTTAAAAGTGATGAAAATATGATTGGGAAATTTGTTAAAATAAAAATTAATAAAATATCAGCAGGCCCATTATATGGAGAAATTATAGCAACTGAAAAAGACAGTGATTTTAACACTATAAAATACTACATATAATATATAAAAGACCGCTATGCGGTCTTTTATATATTATATATAGTCGATTATATAAATTTTTCTTTTGATAAAAAGTCCTTTAAGAAGTTAGCAAACTCCTTTCCAAGAATGGGATCAAATTTTTTTCCTAAATTAAAAATTATATAATCAATAGCTTCATCTGGTGATAATATGCCAAAATGTTCGGAAGTAGCGGTATGTGTAGCCCAATCAAACCAGTCAATAATGCCTATAAATCTTGCAAAATATGGAATTTTTTCTCCTTTTAAATGATCAGGATAACCCGTTCCATCCCAGTGTTCATGATGTGATCTAACAACATCCATAGCATACCATAATTCTCTTCTATTTGCCAGAAATACAGAACCAGCAACAGTATGTTCGAGGTCCCATTCTTCAAGATCGAATACACGTGTTTTTGAAAAAAGCATTAATTGTTCTATTCCTATTCTTCCAACATCATGAAGCATGGCTAAATCATAAATAAGATTGATCTCTTCTTCTGTTTTACCCAAATATTCAGCAAATTTTTTAGAATAAAATGCAACTCTTTGAGTATGACTCATACTACTTTTCTTATCTTCGACTTCAAATAGAACTATTAAATTTTTGATGAATTCAGCGATTTCTTTCCTCTTTTCTTCTAATAAATATAAAAGATTAAATGGTTCTTCTTTAAAAATCTTTGATAGTAATTTTAATAATAAAATTTGAAAATTTTCAATTGAAAAATCGAATATTGAAATGATTTTACCATTTTCAATTAAACTTAATTGTTCATTATCCAATAAAATATAAGGTTTTTCAATTTTTTCTTTTTTATTTGATATTATAATTTCTGCATTGTCTTTATTTTCCATATAATCAAAAGAAAAAATATTTAATAAACCTTTTGATAAATTTGTAGAATCAAAAATCTTATATTTTTCAAATGGCATAAAAAATTCCACCTCCATAAAAATCTTTTTGATTTGCTATTTTGCTTTAAAATTTATAATATATATTTTTTTTATTTTGAATATAGTATATTAATACGATGTCTAAAAAGTCAAATTCACTCAGACAGCGATTATCCTTAAAATTATTTATTCTCAGCCGTCGCTCAAACAATACATCGTGTATTGTTTCGCGGCATTACATCCATGTAATTTTGACGGCATCCATTCATAATTTTAAGGGCAATCTTCGAGTCTTCGTTTCATTTGAGGCTTTTTAGATAGTCTAGTATATTAAATTATATCATAATATTTTAAAAAAACCCCCTTGACAATTTTAAAATTAAAATATATAATATTCTCTGGTATTAATTGCCGGTGTAGCTCAACGGTAGAGCGGCTCATTCGTAATGAGTAGGTTGGGGGTTCGAGTCCCTTCACCGGCTCCAGAAGATTCTCCATGCGGAGAATCTTTTTTATTTTTAAAGATTAAATCCTAAAACACTTAACAATATTTTATTTATTTAGGAAGCCAATATTTTTATATAATTTTTGTGTTTTCGTTTATTTGGCTTTTTGGCATTTTAAACTATATTGCTTCGGAAAAATTTTAAAAATATGTTATAATTATTTAAGAAAAAGATTGGGGATGTGAAAATGAAATTGGAGTATGAAGTATTAAGGTTTATAAGAAAATATAATATGTATGAAAGTGGAGATAGAGTTTTATTAGGGGTTTCTGGTGGTAGGGATTCAATGGTGATGATGGACATATTATTTAAATTAAAGGATAATTTAAATATTTCTCTCGGAGTTGCCCACTTTAATCATTCTTTGAGAAAAAATGCTGATGACGAAGAATTATTTGTAAAAAGAGAATGTAGAAAAAGAAGTCTGCCATTTTATTCTAAAAAAATGGATGTAGGAAACTATGCGAAAGATAATAAAATTGGAATTGAAGAGGCAGCAAGGAAATTGAGATATGAATTTTTCAATGAAATATTAGAGTCAAAAATGTATAACAAAATAGCCATTGCTCATTATTCAAAAGATTTGTCAGAAACTGTAGTGTATAGATTGATCAAAGGTACAGGTATTTTTGGTATAGGAGGTGTATTACCTGTATACAAAAATGTTACAAGACCGATATTAAGTTTAAATTTTGAAAATCTGGAAAAATATGTTACAATTAACAATGTTAAATATGTTATCGATGAATCCAATTTTGATACAAAATATGCGAGAAATAAAATAAGGCATGAAATATTACCTAAGATGAAGGAAATAAATGAAAAGTATGAGGATGCAATTTTTAGATTTGCAGAAATAACCTGGGAATATAGATATTTTCTCAACGAAATTTATAAAGAGCGCGTTCAGAGAGAAAACGAAGAGTATAAGTTTATATTAGAAAATGATTTTCTAGATAAAGAGATATTAAGAATGATTTTCTTAGATTTAAATGAGTTACCCCCGTCTAAAAAAGAAGTTGAGAAAATATTATATATGAAAACAAAAGGAAAAAGAAAAATTAATAATATATTATTAAAAAAAGAAAAGAATATGCTTTATATATTAAAGGAGGTAAAATCTCTTGGCGGAAAATAAAGGACCAAATAGTAATAATAGAAAAAGGTTGCTTGGGATTATAGCTGTTTATTTTGTTATAGGTCTTATAATATTTTTTATTATTAGAGGAATGACAGTAGATACAACAAGCTTGACTATTAGTTATACGCAGTTTATTGATTTAATAGAACGAGGTAGAGTATCAAAAGTTTTAGTAAAAGATACAGGTAATATAAACATAAAAACTATTGATGGACAAACATATGAATTGTTTGCACCTGTTGTATTAAGGGATTCAAACCTTGTTAATAAGTTAATAGAAAAAAATATAGAAGTGGATTTTAAGCAGGATGTTACGTCTGGATGGTTATATGGAATTTTAAGTTATGTGATTCCATTTATTATATTGATTTTTTTATGGATGATTATGTTGAGACCATTAACCGGTCGAGGACCGCAGGGAATGAATTTTACAAAAAGTCCTGCGAGAAAATATGATCCTGAAAAAGAAAGAATAACCTTTAATGATGTTGCTGGTGTGAATGAAGCGAAAGAAGAACTGGAAGATATAGTTAAATTTTTAAAAAATCCACAGGCGTTTAATAAAATGGGTGCTAGAATGCCAAAGGGAATTTTGTTAGTTGGTCCTCCGGGAACAGGAAAAACTTTAATAGCAAGAGCAGTTGCAGGCGAAGCGAAGGTTCCGTTTTTCTATATTAGTGGTTCTGATTTTGTAGAATTATTTGTGGGTGTTGGTGCTGCAAGGGTTAGAGATTTATTTGCACAGGCTAAAGCAAATGCACCAGCTATCATATTTATAGATGAAATTGATGCAGTTGGAAGGCAAAGAGGTGCAGGTTTAGGTGGAGGACATGATGAAAGGGAACAAACATTAAATCAATTGCTTGTTGAAATGGATGGTTTTGATCCTCGAGTTGGAATAGTTATAATGGCAGCAACAAATAGACCAGATATTTTAGATAAAGCATTACTTAGACCTGGAAGGTTTGATAAGAAAGTTATTCTGGATATGCCTGATGTGAAAGGTCGAGAGCAAATTTTAAAAATACATATGCGTGGGAAACCAATATCTCCAAATATTGATATTGAAGTATTAGCAAGAAGGACTCCAGGCTTTTCAGGGGCAGATCTTGAAAATTTAATAAATGAAGCCGCTTTGCTCGCTGCAAGAAAAGGCAAAACTATTATAGATATGAATGAATTAGAAGAAGCTATAGACAGGGTAATTGCCGGTCCAGCAAGAAAAAGCAGGGTTATTTCTGATAAAACAAGAAAAATTATTGCTTATCATGAATTGGGACATGCTATTGTAGGGGCTTTATTACCAAATGCAGATCCAGTACATAAAGTTACAATAGTTCCAAGAGGGCATCAAGCTTTGGGATTTACACTTCAATTGCCACTGGAAGATAAATATCTTATGACAAAAGAAGAAATTCTTGATAGAATAACTGGGATTTTAGGCGGAAGAGCAGCTGAAGAGCTGGTATTTAATCAAATAACAAGTGGAGCAGCAAATGATTTACAAAAAGCTACAGAATATGCAAAAATTATGATACTAAAATTTGGTATGAGTGAAAGATTAGGACCAGTTGCATGGGGTGCAGAAGAGGAAGAAGTATTTCTTGGTAAAGAATTAGCTAAAATGAAAAATTATAGTGAAGAAACCGCAAATGAAATTGATAATGAAATAAAAAGAATTATAATTGAATCATATGAAAAAGCCAAAGGAATATTAGAAGAAAATATTGATAAATTACATTCAATAGCAAAAGTACTACTTGAAAAAGAAACTTTAAGTGGTGACGAATTAAATGAATTATTAGGAAAAAATGAAGATACCTCAATTAAGGAGGCGAATAATGATGGAGGTGAGCTGGGGGAAAGTTAAAGAACTTGAAGGAAAAGAATTCAACTATTCTTTTAGTGTTAATGATGAAGGTTTTTTATGGTCGGAAAAAGAAGATTATAAAGATTTTAATTTATTATCTACTACAGCGTTACTTGAGGAATTGTTTAGAGCATCAACTGAATTATTAGAACCATATATCCCAAATCATGTGGCTGTAGTATCTTCGGCAAGAATAAATCATATAGCACCAACTCCGTATGGATTTAAAGTTTTTATGAAAATAAAAGTAATTTATGTAAAAGAAAATAAGATCAAATTTTTCGCCGAAGTATATGATGAAATGGAAAAGATTGCCGAAGCAGAATTTAAAAAGGTTATAGTAAATAGAATAGCTCTAAAGAGAAGAACAAATGAGAAATCATCAAAAATAATTTAATGTATATTTTGAAAGGAGGAACAAAAATGGGTAAAAAAGTTATTATGATCATTGAAGATGATCCAGCTATTTCCGAAATGCTTAATTTTAACCTAACAAAAGAAGGTTATGATGTAGTATTGGCTTCTGATGCAGATGAGGCGGTTAAAATGATTGAAGAAAAAGAGGTGGATTTCTTTATTGTTGATATTATGTTACCAGGTTCTATGGATGGATTTGATTTCATTAGAACTGTTAAGAGCAATGAAAAATTCAAAAGTGCTCCAGTATTAATTTTAAGTGCTAAAGATGATCCAGCTGATAAAGTTGCAGGTTTAGAATTAGGAAGTGATGATTATGTAACTAAACCATTTAATGTAAGAGAATTAATTGCCAGAATAAAGTCCATATTTAGAAGACAACAGCAAGCAATGCAAATTAAAGAAGAAGGCCCAAAAAAGATTATAGCAAAGGATCTGGAGATAGATACTGAGAGATATGAAGTTTTAATCAGAGGTAATCCAGTAGAATTAACTCCTTTGGAATTTGAGCTATTGACATTCCTTGCAAAAAATGAAGGTAAAGTATTTAGCAGAGATGTATTACTCGATAAATTATGGGGATATGATTACTTTGGAGATACAAGAACGGTAGATGTACATATTAGAAGATTAAGAACCAAAATCGAAGAGGATCCATCAAATCCAAAGTACATTATAACAGTTAGAGGAAAAGGTTATAAATTTAGAGATCCTGGAAAAGAAAAGCTAGATTACTAAAAATAAAAGCGACAGATTATCTGTCGCTTTTTTGAAATAGGTGATAGAATGTTTTATATATTAATTTTATTGTTATTTAGTATATTTATATATATATTTTTCTCCAATTATATTGTGATAAAAAAAGAAAATGAAAAACTTAAATCTTCTGTGTCTAAAGTTTTGTCAATAAGTGCTAATGATCCAGCAACTGAATATTTAATACATTCATTAGAAGAAAAAATAAATAGTTTAAATAAAAAAGTAATGTTTGAAAAAATGAAAAGAAAAAATATTTATTCTGTTTTAAACAATATTTCAGAAGCAATTATGCTTGTATTTTATTCAGAAGTATCAGATACACTTATACTGGATTATGCCAATAAAAGTGCTCAAAATTTATTTATTACAGAAGATTTTTTAGGAAAAACATTATCTGAAATTTTGGAAGATCATAATTTAATTGATATAATATTAAAAAGTTATAGGCAGGATAAAAATATAAGTGATGAGATTATAGTTTATAGCCCTAAAAAATCTTTTTTTCATTGTGAAATAAAGAAGATTTTTTTAGAATCTGAAAACAATCAGAATTACAGAATAGTTGTTTTAAGAGACATAACAAAAGAAAAAGAAATAGAGTTAATGAGAAGGGAATTTTTAACCATAATGTCACATGAATTAAAGACGCCTTTAACAGTAATTCATGGGTATTCTGAAACATTATTAATGAGTGATGAAAAATTGTCTTCTCAAGCATTAAGATTTTTAAATATAATAGAAGATGAGTCTTCAAGGTTGACAAGACTTATAAATGATTTGCTGGATATTAGCCGATTAGAAAGAAAAGATTATGAATATCAGTTTAAAGAAGTAAATCTCTCAAATTTATTAAAAAAGATGAATATGATTTTCAACTCTCTAACGAAAGAAATGGATATTAATATATTCTTGGAAGTAGAAGATGATTTAACAATTATAGGTGATGAAGATAGATTGATGCAGGCAATATATAATATTTTAGATAATGCAATAAAATTCACACATATAAAAGATTCAGAAAAAAAAGAAGTATATATAAGGTTATATCGTGAAAATGATGAAGTGATATTGGAAATAGAAGATACAGGTATCGGTATCCCAGAAAGAGAGAGAAATAAAATATTTAATTTATTTTATAGGGTTGATAAATCACGAACAAGACAGGTTCCAGGAACAGGATTGGGTTTGTATATTGTGAAACAAATTTTGGAAAAACATAGAGCTTATATAGAAGTTGATAGTGAAGAAAACCAAGGAACACTTGTAAAAATAATTTTTAAAGGAGGAAATGAAAATGAGGCCAGTAGATATAATTCATAAAAAAAGAAATGGTGAAGTTAATACAAAAGAAGAAATAGAATTTATGATAAATGGATATGTGAATGGTCAAATACCAGATTATCAGATTTCAGCATGGTTAATGGCAATATATTTTAAAGGAATGACAAAAGAAGAGAGATATTATCTTACAATGGTTATGAGGGATAGTGGAGATGTAATAGATTTATCAGGAATAAAAGGAATAAAAATAGATAAACATTCTACAGGAGGAGTTGGAGATAAAACAACACTTGCGGTAGGTCCGTTGGTTGCATCTGCAGGATTAAAGGTATCAAAATTATCTGGAAGAGGTTTGGGGCATACTGGTGGAACAATTGATAAATTAGAATCAATTCCTGGATTTAAAACAGCGATTTCAAAAGACGAATTTTTTAAAATTGCAAATGAAGTTGGGATGGTTGTAGCTGGTCAAACTGGTAATATTGCTCCAGCTGATAAAAAAATATATGCATTAAGAGATGTAACAGCAACAGTAGATGAAATATCCTTGATTTCAGCAAGCATTATGAGTAAAAAATTGGCTGTTGGTTCAGACGGAATAGTATTAGATGTAAAAACTGGAAGCGGTGCTTTTATGAAAAATGTAGAAGATGCCGTAGAATTGGCGAAATCTATGGTTGAAATAGCAGAACTAAATAATAGAAAAATAGTAGCATTGGTGACCAATATGGATCAACCATTAGGGGATAATATTGGTAATTCATTGGAAGTACTCGAAGCTATTGAGACATTAAAAGGGAAAGGTCCTGAAGACTTTACAGAATTATGTATTGAATTAGGTGCAAATATGTTAGATTTATCAGGATTATATTCATATGAAGAAGCCAGAAAGGTGTTAAAGGAAAATATAGATAATGGTAAAGCATTAGAGATTATGAAAAAGTGGATAAAAGCTCAAGGTGGAGATGATAGGGTTGTTGATGAACCAGAAAATATACTGCCAATATCAGATAAAATTATGGAATTTAAAGCAGAAAAAGATGGGTTTATTTCACATATAGATACAGAAAAAGTTGGAATTGCGTCCATGGTATTGGGAGCAGGAAGAAAGAAAAAAGAGGACGAAATAGATTTTTCTGTTGGTATTAAAGTATTAAAAAAATTAGGTTCTAAAGTGAAAAAAGGTGATGTTATTGCTAAATTATATGTTTCTGATAAAAGTAATGTTGAAGAAGCAATGCGATTATTAAAAGAATCATATGAAATATCAGAAAATCCTCCGGGAAAAATGAAAATGAAACTCATTTATGAAAAAATAATAGGAGGTAAATAATGTATAAGAAGATTTTTCTTATATTAATTGTAGTATTTTCTATTACTATATTTTCTAATATATATTATATAGATATTACCAGAGATTCGACAGAATTTGAAAATATAATATTATCAGATAAAATATTCATAAATACAAAAGCAATTGTTGATTTTTTCAAATTGCAGCAATTTCCGTCAAAAAATATTATATACTTATCAAATCCTAAGAATAATGATATATTAGAATTGGATTTAGTAAAAGGAAGTACAAGGATTAATTTTAATATTAATAGGTCATATTCATCTTCAGTAATTTTGAAAGATAAAAAGTTATACGTCTTGATAGATGCCGTTAAAGATTTTTTAAATTTAAAATCATTTGAATGGGAAAATAATATTTTTCTGTATAAAAGCCTCCCAAGAGTAATAAAAATAGAATATTCATTTAATAAAATTATATTTACGTTAAGTCATTTAATTAATAAAAAAATGATAAAAAGAGAAAAAGGTGGGTTTATCGTTTTTCCAGCGGTGAATGAATATCCTGTTCCTAAGGATATAGACTTTAAAATTATTTCAGATAATATTGTAAAATATATAATCAAAGATTTTGAAAGTTATAATATTCTAATTTCAAAAAGAAATATTATCCTCGATCTGGATAAAACAAAAATACAGAAGAAATCTGAAAAAAACAATAATTCTGAAACTACAACTACAGATTCCAAAAAAGAAATAAAAAATGAAATTAGTAATCCGTCAACGTCTCTAAAGTCAAATCTAGAAAAAAAGTTGAATGAAATAAAACAGCAAAATAGAAATATAAAAGATGATAATACAAATGCAGAAAATGAAAAAATAAAACTTGATACAGAATTATTAAAAGTTGAAAATAAAATGATAGATATAAATGGAAGAATTATACCAGTTCATATTGCAAGAATTAATCCAAAAGAACTTGAAATAAAGGTTTTATTTAATAATTTGGGATCATCTGAGGATGCAGAAACATTTCTAAATAATGTAAACCCACTATTAGCAATAAATGGTGGTTATTTTGATGTTTCAACATTGGAACCGATAGGAAAAATAATTACAGATGGAAAGATTCAGCATATTTCTTCTTATTTAAGACCGTGTTTTATAATTGATAGATATAACAATCCTTATATAAAAGACGTAGTTATGGAATATAAAATTTATGTAAAGGATGTACCTTTCTGGATAAAAGCAATAAACACAGCTTGGAAAGGTGATGTGAAGCTATACACAAGTGAATATAAAGGAAGAATTAAAGAAAGTGAAGATGATTACATATTCTTATTAATAGAAAATAGTTATATAGTTAAGGTTGGAAAAGAAAAACCTATAAATGATCAACGATTATTACTAATTGATAAGAAATATTCTAAATATATACCAAATTTATCCGAAGGCGATAAAGTTGTTTTTAATATTGACATTAATCAGAAAATATCTATAAAAGAAATGGTAGAAGGTGGTCCTTTAATAGTAACAGATGATTTAATGCAAGAAGCGTTAAAAGAAGAGAAATTAGCCTACTCATCAAGCATTATTAATCGAAAAACACCCAGAACAATAGTTGCAATTGATAATAATAATATGGTATTATTTATAGTAGTAGATGGATATATGGAATCAAATCCAGGAATTAATTATGATGAAGCTCAGTTATTATTAGAAAAAATAGGAGATATTAAACAAGCAATGATGTTAGATGGGGGAAGTTCTTCGATATTTTATTATAATGGAAAAATTTTAAATTACAGATCAGAAAATTGGAGAAATAAAATTCCTGCCTTTTTGGGGGTATTTAAGAAAAAATAGATATTCTAACAGTGGGGGTGTAGTATATGGCTATTATTAAAACAGATAAAAAAAGGATAGTGGGACTTTTTGGGCATCATGGATGTGGAAAAACCACATTGATGGATGCAATATTAAAAAATTATAGTGGTGCAGATAGAATAGGTCAAAGATATCTTGATGATGAAGAAATAGAAAAAGAAAAGGGATCAACATTTTCAAACCATGTTGTTTCTGTAGACTATAACGATTCAAGATTTTATTTTGTTGATACTCCGGGTATGGCAGACTTTTTAGGAGATATAGATGTTGCAATTAATGCAGTTGATAATGTTGTTCTTGTAATAAATGCGAATTCGGGTGTTGAAGTAACTACCGAAAGAATATGGAAGATAGCACGTGCAAATAAAAAACCTATTTTTATATTCATAAATCAGATGGATAAAGAAGGAGTTAATTTTGAGGAATTGGTTTCATCAATAAAAGAAGTATTTGAAGATGGTGTAAAAATAGTTCCTTTGCAAGTTCCAGTTGGAGAAGGATCAGAATTTAAAGGATTGGTAAATTTAATTACACATGAAGCATTTGAATATGAATTGAATCAAAGCGGAAAAGATAAAAAATTAAATGAAATACCAGAAATTGCGAAGAAGTATTATGAAGATTATCATCAGGAATTAATCGAAGATGTTGTAGAAACAAATGAAGAAATGATGGAAAAATATTTAGAAGAAGGCGAAGAAGTATTAAATCCTGAAAATGTTTTTAAAGCTCTTCATCAAGCATTTGAAGATGATGAAATAGTACCTATAGTAATTGGTTCCGCGGAGAAAAATATAGGATTAGATAGATTTATGGAAATGATCAGATTAGTTGGAATGTATCCATCAGAAAGAATTTTTAAAGGAAAAATTGAGGATAAAGAATTTGAAATAGAAGGGAAAGAAGAAGAACCATTTGTTGGATTAGTAATAAAAAATGCAGTTGATCCATTTGTTGGAAAACTAACTTATATAAGGGTATTATCAGGTAAAGTAAAATCCGGTGATTCATTTGTAGAAGTACAGGAAGAATCAAATGAAAAAGTTTCACATATATATATACCAAGATTTGATAAAAATGAAGAAATACCAGAAGCTTCTGTGGGAGACATAATCGTTGTACCAAAATTAAAAAAGAGTAGAATAAACGATACAGTTGCACATTCATCAAGACTTATTAAAATAAATGTACCAGAATTTCCTGAACCAATGATTTCAAAATCTGTAAAACCAACATCTAAAAATGAAATAGATAAAGTAAATAATGCATTATCTAAACTGCAAGAGTCAGACCCCACATTTTCATGGGAATTTGATCCGGAAACTGGAGAAACAATAGTGTCTGGATTAGGTACAACTCATTTGGAAATAATGATTGAAAGATTAAAAAAGACTTTTAAGGTGAACGTTGAAGTAGGGAAGCCTAAAATAGCATATAGAGAAACAATTAGAAGAAAAGTAACTGCAGAGTATAAGCATAAAAAACAAACGGGTGGGCATGGACAATATGGGCATGTAAAAATAGAAATAGAACCATTGCCAAGAGGAGAAGGATATGAGTTTGTTGATAAAATTGTTGGTGGAGTAATTCCTAAAAACTTTATACCATCTGTAGATAAGGGTATAAAAGAAGCAATGAAAAAGGGTGTTGTAGCTGAATATCCGGTAGTGGATATAAAGGTTACTTTATTTGATGGTTCCTACCACGATGTTGATTCATCTGATATTGCTTTCCAGATAGCTGCAAGGCAGGCCTTTAAAGATGGTATGAAAAATGCAAACCCTGTTATTCTGGAACCGATAATGAAAGTTGAAATATTTGCACCGACAGAATATACAGGAGATGTTATGGGAGAAATATCTTCAAAAAGAGGAAGACCTATGGGAATGCAGTCGATGGGCAGAGGTATGGATAGAATAGATGCAGAAATACCTCTCGCTGAAATGCTCGATTTTTCTCCAAGGTTAAGTTCAATTACAAGTGGTAAAGGATACTTTACAATGAAATTTTCGACTTATCAGGAAGTAACTCCTGATATACAACAAAAAATAATACAGGAAAGAGAAAGGGAAAAAGCAGAACAAGAATAAAAAATAGTTAAAATAAAGATAATAAAAAAAGCGGTCGAAACCGACCGCTTTTTTTATTAAAGTTCTTAAAATTTCACATATAAAATGGTATAATAAAATTGAATAATAAAATAAGGAGGAAACACTTATGTCAATAAGTACTGGTGGAGGAGATAAAGGTAAAACAAGTTTATGGTCAGGTGAAAGGGTTCCTAAAAATGATTTAAGAGTGGAGGCATATGGCACAATAGATGAATTATCTGCACATTTAGGAGAAGCAAAACATTATGTAAAATCATATAAAGTAAAAAATATAATAAATGAAATACAAAATGACTTATTTAAAGTGGCAGGGGAATTGGCTTCTAAAAATAAGAATTTTATTCAACCAATAACCAAAGAAGATGGGGAAAAATTAACGAAATATATAAAAAACTTCGAGGAAAAAGTTAAATTAAATGGGTTTGTTATTACAGGTAGTACAATAGAATCTGCCAAGTTAGATATATGTCGAACTATTGCTCGAAGAGCAGAAAGAAGGATAATCTGTGTAAATGATGAAGATAAAGTTTCTGAGGAATTATTGATATATATGAATAGATTATCCGATCTGTTATTTATAATGGCAAGATATGAAGAATTTTTAATAAATAAAATTGAATATAAAAAATGGTGATATAGTGTGGGTAATTTTAGCAACATATCAAATTGAATTAATAGATGTAAAATCATTAAAAGAAAAAAGAAGTATAGTAAAAAAATTAACGAATAACCTGAGAAAGCAACACAATATAGCTGTTATAGAGAGTGATTTTAATGATAATAAAAAAATTCTCGAAATCACAATCACAACTCTTTCAAAAAGTAAAGATTTTTTATTAACATTTTTTCAAAAAATAGAAGAAGAAATAGAATATAAACACGGTCTAATGGTAATAAATTCAAAATATGAGATATTATAGAGGTGATGATATTTGGAGGAAATAATAAATGAAATAAAAAAAACATTAAAAAAAATAGTATCAGAATATAGATTAAAACATATTATGGGTGTATTATATACAGCTAAAATGTTAGCCAATAAATATAATATCGAAGAAAGTAGAGCTGAGTTGGCAGCTGTTGGTCATGATTTATTTCGTGATATTAAACCGTATAAATTTTTAAAAATAGCAAAAGTATATGGTATAAAAATTTCATTCGAAGAAGAAAAAAACCCAATATTATTACATGGTAAAATTGCTGCAGAATATCTTAAAAGAGAATATAATATACCAGATGATATTTATGAGGCTATTTATTATCATACGAGTGGTTATAAATATTATGGATTAATAGGTAAAATATTATTTGTTTCTGATTCTATAGAACCGACAAGAAATTATGATAAGGTAGAATATTTTAGAAAAATAGCTTTTCATGATATTAATAAGGCATATAAAGAAATATTAAAAAATAAAATTATATATTCTTTAAATAAAAACCATTTTTTATTGAATAATACAGTTGAAGCATGGAATAACATATTACAATATTAAATAAATTTTGGAGGTGGATGCGTTGGCAACAAGAATTCAGGTAGGAGGAAAAAGAAAAAGTTCAAATAAATGGTTAATATTTTTATTTATTGCAATAATAGCTCTTGGGTTAGGAGGTGTTTTTTACTTTTATAATAATTTAAAAAACACCACTGAAATAAAAGCAGATGCAGTGAGTTATCTTATTACCTATGAAATGCCACAGAAAACAGAATTATATTTTATCAGAATAAAAAATCAATCAAGAAAAATTTTCATAGTTAAAAGTCCGGATAACATATATTATTCTGAAAAAAATTTATATATAGACTCGTTAAAACCCGAAGAAGCATTGACAAATTTTGAACAGATGTTTGATATAAATCCGTCAACTATCAAATATCATTTTGTTTTGAAAAGTGGAAACATTTCACCATTTTTATCTATATTAAAAGGTCAGGGAAACTCAATAGATGATTTATTCAATTTTTTAAAAGCTAGAAAATCTGGATTATTTGATATGTTGATAGCTAATAATATTGTAAAAGAAATAAGAAAGTATGGTAATACAAATTTATCTTATAATGGAGCCTTTGCTTTATTACAGGCATTTTCAAAATATTCTATAACAAGTTATAATAAATTAGAAATAAAAACATTATTGTCAAAACCGGTGACGATAAATTTGCCAGATTTAAAAAAGAAAATGGAAAGAAATTATATTGATAAAACTTCACTTGAATCGTTAAAAACTATTCTGGAGTGATTAAATGAAACTTTTAATATATATGTTGGGCATTATTTTTTCTATTATAGTAATAATGTCTATGTTTTTTCCTTTTGTTGAAACTTATACAAAAATGGATAAGCTATCAGATCCATATTATTTTTTAGTTTTAGGTATGGATACAATGGATGTTAACAAAAAAATATCTCGAACAGACTCGATATTATTGGTTGGAGTTAGTGAAAAGAAAAATAAAGTCCTGGTTTTACCCATTCCAAGAGATTTACTAGTAACAATTGATAATAATACTATGAGAATAAATGCAGTATATGTGAAATACGGAGTAGAGAAATTACAGGAATTAATACAAAATATTTTTAAAGTAAAAATATCTGATTATTTAATTTTCGATTATGGTTTATTTAAAGAAATAGGTGATATATATTCTCCGGTTAAAATATATGTACCTAAAGATATGTATTATGAGGATTTTCACCAAAATTTACACATAAATTTCAAACAAGGATATAATTATTTAAATGGTGAAGAATTATTGTATTATGCTAGATTTAGATATGATGCTTTAGGTGATTTGGGTAGAATTCAAAGACAGAAAGATGTACTATTTGCATTAATGAATGCGGCTAAAAGTTCGGGTTTATCTAAGATATTATATTCTATAGATAAAGTTTTAAATAAAACAGTAAATTCATTTGATTTTAAAAAATTATTTTCATTATTTCTTGTATCAAAAAAATCTGAAATAAAATTTTTGTCTCTTCCAATTGAAATTATAGGTGATTATGTCAAAATCGATACAAATAAAATAATATCTACGAAAAAATATCTGGTAGAATTTGAAGAACCAGAAGAAAGTAAAAAAGTATGGATAACATTAATTAACAATATGCCAGATTTTAAGTTAAGTTTTTATACTGTGATGAGAAATAGATGGAAAAATTCTTATGGATATTTAATTGAAATAGTTGATATATTGCCAGATATAGAGGGAATATCGAGAAACAGATCGTATTTAATAATAAAAAATGAAAAATATGAAAAAAAAGTTATGGATGAAATAAAAAAGAGATATAGTAAAACAGTTTTTGAAATAATAGATATACAAAAAAATCCTGAATTATACTTTTCTATTATAAAATTTTTAAGTAATAATTCATATAATACGTTAAATTCTGATGTGATTATGTTAGTGGGGAATGATTCATGAAAGATATAATATTATTAATAAAAGGTTTTTTAAGAAAGAACAAAAAGCACTTTTTATTTCCATTCCTTTCAATTTTTATTGGTGTATGGGGAATGATTGTTGTTATTTCTGTAATAAAAGGATTTGATAAAGCTTTAATAGATTCATTGACTTCTTTCTATCCTCATATAATAGTATATGATAAAACTTCTGTAAAATTAAAAGACGAAAAGTTTAAAATATATTTTTCAATGTATCAGGGATTTTTTAATAAAAATAAAAAAAAAATAGGAGTATCATATTGGGAAATTAATAATCTTGATTTTTATAAAAAACTTATAGTTAATGGTAATATTCAGGGAAGTATAATAGGCAGTGTTATGGCTAAAAATTTGAATATTAAACCGGGAGATACGTTGAATATACTATATACAGATAGTGAAAACAAAATAAAATTAAAAAACATAAAAATTACAGGTGTTTTTCATTCTGGAATATATATTATAGATTCATCATTTATTGTGAAAAAGGAAGATGTCGAAAAATTAGATTACACTGGTATATATTTAAATAATCCTAAGAATGCGAAAAATATAAAAGATAGATATTTAAAAGGATATTTTTCAACGACATGGGAAGAACAAAATGAGAATTTTGCCAAAGCTGTAGAGATAGATTCATATTTTGCATTGCTAATAACCTTTTTTGTTGTCTTAATGAGTGGATTTAGTATTTCTAATTCAGTTATGTATTCCATATTTGTAAGAAAAAAAGAAATAGGAATCTTATATTCAATGGGTATGAATAAAACTAAAATTTCAATTATATTTATAATTGAAAGTTTGATTATAGCGATAAGCGGTTTTGTTAGTGGAGTTATTTTTTCATTAACTACAATATTAATATTACAACGAATAAATCTAAAATTGCCATCTGGAGTATTTTATATAGAAAAAATACCATTTTACACATCTTTACAGGATATATTTGTAAGTTTTTTGTTTATATTAATATTATCATTTTCTTTTTCGTATTTTTCCTCAAGAAAATTATTATCTTTTGATCCCATAGAGGTGCTCCATGGAGAATAAATTAATTGAAATGAAAAAAATAAAATTTTCATATGATGGGAAAAATGAAGTTTTAAAAAATATTGATTTAACAATACAAAAAAACAATTATTATGGCATATATGGATATTCTGGAAGCGGAAAAAGTACTTTATTATTTCTGTTAGGAGATCTTTTAAAACCAACATCAGGAGAAATATTGTATTCTTTTAAAAATATAAAAAAAAGAATAGGTTTTGTATTTCAATTCTTTAATTTAATAAATGAATTAACAATTTTAGAAAATGCAAAATTAGCCCAATATATTAGAACAAAAAAAGAAAATATAAAAGAAATAGAAAAATTTTCTAAAATTCTGGGTATATATAAATTATTGAATAAATATCCTGATGAGCTTTCTGGTGGAGAAAAGCAAAGGGCGAGCATATTAAGGGCTGTGGTTGGTGATGTAAAAATTATACTGGCTGATGAACCAACAGGGAGTTTGGACTTTGAAAATAAAAGGATAGTTTTTGAATTATTTAAAAAAATGATAGAGTTTGATAAAACCGTAATAGTTGTTTCTCATGAAAAAGAACTAATGGAATACTGTAATAAAAAAATTTTATTAGAAGATGGGTTGATAAAAAAATAGTTTGAAAAAAGGTTAAAAAAGGGGGAATCTTTATGGAAAGAGAATTTTTATTTTTAAAACCAAATACTGTAAGAAGAGGATTAGTAGGTGAAGTAATAAGCAGATTAGAGAGAAGAGGAATAAAAATAATAGCCATGAAAATGATATGGGTAACAGAAAATCAGGCAAAAGAACTTTACAAAGAACATGAAGGAAAATCATTCTATAATGAACTTATAGAATTTGTTTTATCAGGGCCAGTTGTTGTTATGGTATTAGAAGGACCGCGAGTTATTGAAATGGTAAGGCATATAATTGGAAATACAGACCCTTTAAAAGCTTCTCCGGGAAGTATTCGTGGAGAATTTGGTATGAGCATTACAAAGAACATAGTGCATGCTTCAGATTCGCCGGAAAATGCAGAACGAGAAATTAAGATATTCTTTAAAGAAGACGAAATTTTAAAATATAGATTGGATGTGCAACACGATTTATGATTATAGTGAAATTAAAAAAAGATAAAGATAATAAAATAAAAAATGGATATTTATGGATTTTTAAAGATGAAATTCAAGAAATAACAGGCGAAAAAAAGGATGGAGAAATCTGTAATGTTTTTTCAAATGAATTTGAATTTATAGGAAAGGGAATATTTTCAAACTCATCAAATATTATGGTGAAAATATTATCTTTAAAGGATGAAATAATAGATGAAAACTTTTTTTATCATAAATTCATAAGAGCATTGAAGTTAAGAAATAATTTTGGGAAATCATATCGACTTTTTCACGCTGAGGCTGATGGGATCCCTGGTTTAATAATAGATAAATATGAAGATTTTTTAGTTATCCAGTTTAGAAATGTTTGGTTGGAGAATAAAAAGGATGAAGTAATAAATGCATTAATAAAGATATTTAATGATGAAATAAAAGGAATATATGAAAGAAGTGATTTTGAGACATCATCCAAAGAAAATTTAAAAAGGAATACAGGTGTTTTATATGGTAAAGAACCACCTGATAATTTTATTATCGAAGAAGAAGGAATAAAATACATTGTTGATATAAAAAATGGGCAAAAAACAGGATTCTTTTTTGATCAAAGAAAGAATAGAGTTTATATTAGAAAATATTCTTCAGGGGCTATAGGACTCGATGCATATTCATACACAGGTGGTTTTGCTTTAAATATGGCTAAATATGGAGCGAAAAGAGTAATTGCTGTTGATAAAGATAAATATGCATTGGAAATATTGAAAGAAAACGCTAAGATAAATAATTTATCAGAAAAGATAGAAGTGGTTTTTGACGATGTAGAAAATTTTTTGAGTAAAACAGAAAATGTATTCACTTTAATGATGCTGGATCCTCCATCTTTAATTAAGAAAAAAGCAGAAAGATTTAAAGGTGTTCAAATTTTCAAAAGAATTTCAAGATTGGGTATTCAAAGATTAGAAAATTTTGGTATATTAAGTTTATGTAGCTGCGCTTATCAAGCTGATATAAAATTGCTTATTGAGTCTCTTAGAAGAAGTGTTGAAAAAGAGGGGATAAAATTACAAAATATGGATATTATTACTCAATCCAATGATCATCCATGGATATTACAGATACCAGAAAGTTTATATTTGAAATGCTTATGGGTTAGGATTTTGAGGTGATTATATGCCCAGTATATTAGCACATATTTTATATGCAACGAAAATTCAGAGGGATTTATGGGGTTCGGCATTATACTTAGGAGCTCAGGGACCAGATGTGTTTTTTTATGTTAATGAATTAAAATATATTGAAATTGGAAGCAAATTACATAAATTAAAAAGCACAGATTATAAAACAATTCTTAGAAATTTTCCAGATAGTTTTTATTATGGTTTTATATCCCATATGGAATTGGATGAAAAATTACATGGATTAATAAATTCATATTATTCTGAAACAATATCTCACACAAAATTCGAATACAATTTTGATGAACTACTTTCATTAAGGATTTTTGGAATACATTTTATAGAACACAAATGGTGGAAAATTCTGAAAATAAAAGAGATTGAAAAAATTTCAAATGAATTTGATAGAATATTGAAAGTTGAATTTGGAGTAAAAGAAATTAGTTATAAATATGCATATAAAAAAATGCTTAAAAATTTAAAGAAATTATTCAAATATCCATATTTTAAAGAGAATTTTCTTGTAAAAATATTAAAATTTTTAGGAAAAGATTATACTTATTTATATCCGAGATTGGATGAAAAAACTAAAAAAGAACTATTGGAAATTGAAAAAGAATTTTTTTTAATTCTCAAGGGGGATTGATAAAATGAAAGTTTTAGGATTAATTCTGGCAGGTTCTTCTAAAAGTGGAATAGGTGAATTAACCAGGAAAAGAGCCAGTGCAGCAGTACCTGTTTTTGGTAAATATAGAGCTATTGATTTTACATTAAGTAATTTTGTTAATTCAAAAATCAAAAAAGTTGGAGTGTTGACCCAATATTATCCACGAAGTCTAATGGATCATTTAGGTAGTGGGAAAGAATGGGATTTAGATAGAAAAACAGGTGGTTTGTTTATATTGCAACCATATTTTAAAAACAAAGAAGAAATTCCTGTATACAAAGGAACAGCCGATGCAATATTTCAAAATATGACATTATTAAGAAGAGGAGACGAGGATTTTGTACTTATAGGATCGGGTGATCATATATATAATTTTGATTTTAATCAATTATATCATTATCATTTATCAAATGCGGCTGATATAACAATACTATCAAAAGAAATAGAAGATGATGAATTTATAAATACATATGGACAGATAATTACAGATGAAGAAGGAAGAATTCTTGAATTTCATGAAAAACCTGATAAATCAATATCAAAAAGGATATCTCTTGGAGTTTATTTTATAAATAAAGCATTGTTAATAGAATTATTGTATACAACTGTACCTAATGGCGGTAAAGATATAGTTCATGATATTATTATACCAAATTTGAAAAAATTAAGGGTGTATGCATATGATTTTAGAGGCTACTGGTCAAATATAAAGAAATCAATAAAAACATATTATGAGACAAATATGGATATATTAAAAGATGATGTAAGGAAAGAATTATTTTATTCAAATAAAATATATACGAAATTAAAAGACTATGCACCACCAAAAATAAATATAAATGCTAATATACATAATGTTTTCATTGCAGATGGAACAATAATAAATGGAACAGTAAGAAATTCGATAATTTCTCGTGGAGTTAAAATAAAGGCTGGTGCAATTGTTGAAAATTCAATAATATTACAGGATACAATAATATCTGAAGGAAGCGTTATAAAAAATGTTATTATAGATAAAGATTGTGAAATAAGAGAAGGTAAAAAAATTATAAGCGAAAATAAAATAATGGTAATAGAAAAAGGAACGATTATATAGATTTCTATAAGTCAAGTCAGAAAAAAGGGGGGACAATAATGAATGTTGTGGCTTTAATATTAGCTGGAGGTCAGGGAACCAGATTAGGAGTTATAACAGAATATTTAGCAAAACCAGCAGTTCCATATGGTGGAAAATATAGAATTATAGATTTTGCTTTAAGTAATTGTGTAAATTCTGGAATATATAATGTAGGGGTATTAACTCAATATAGACCACATGTTTTAAATAAGCATTTAGGAATTGGGAGGCCATGGGACCTTGACATAAAATCAGGAGGATTAACTATTTTACCTCCATATGTTAGCAGTACAGAACAATCATGGTATAAAGGAACAGCTGATGCAATATATCAAAATATTGAATATATAGATGGATTTAATCCGGATTTTGTTGTTATATTATCTGGAGATCATATATATAAAATGGATTATAACGAAATGATAGATTATCATATAGAAAGAAATGCTGATGTTACGATTGCCTGTATGGAAGTCCCTATAAACGAAGCTTATAGATTTGGAATTATGGTTACAGATTCATTTGGAAAAATAATAGAATTTCAAGAAAAACCAAAGGAACCGAGAGGAAATCTGGCATCACTTGGAATATATGTTTATACGTGGTCTATTTTAAAAAAACTATTACTTGACGATTCAAAGGATCCAGATTCAGAGCATGATTTTGGAAAAAATATAATACCTAAAATGCTTGAAGAAGGAAAGAAAATGTATGCATTCAATTATGAAGGATATTGGAGAGATGTTGGGACATTGCAATCTTATTGGGAGTCAAATCTTGAATTGTTAGGTCCTATGCCTATGCTAAATATACATGATGTTAACTGGAAAATATATACTCAATCAGAAGAATTACCACCTGCATTTATATCTTCAGAGGCTAAATTAACGGGATCTTTAATCAGTGAAGGATGTGAAATATATGGTGAAGTTCATAATTCGGTTTTATTTCAAGGAGTGAAAGTAGAAAAAGGAGCAATAATTAAGGATTCAGTTATAATGAATAAAACAATAATAAGAAAAGGTGCTTATATAGAAAAATCTATAATTTGTGAAAATTCTGAAATTGGAGAAAATGTAAAAATTGGAGTTGGAGAATTTAAAGAAAGTTCGTATAATAAAAAAGTTTATAATACAGATATAACATTAATAGGATTTAATACCTCCATTCCATCAAATATAAAGATTGGTAAAAATGTTATAATAGGAAACTATATAACAGATATATCAGGAGACATACCTTCTGGCGGTTATGTAGTGTAAGAAGGAGGTGAAATTTATGGATTTTTATGCTGTAAAATTTTTTGCAACATCTTCGTTAACAGCCGAAATAATAATAGGGTATATGTTTGGTAAACAAAAAGGAAATCCTGAATATAAAGTGTTATCAATACCAAAATCCAAATTGCCAAAATTTGAATTGCCAGATATTAATTTATCTTATATAGAATATAAATCTAAATTGGAAGAATTGTATTATAAAGCAATAAAAGATTCTACAGTATTAGATTTAAATAAACAATTTTTAGCTTTTGTCCAGTCAACTATAAAAAGATATGGTCCAGAAATAATAAATGCCAAAATGTTTTTGGGAGTAAGAGATTCTGATGTAGCAGTAGTAAAAGCCATATTGTCCGAAATATTTGAAGAATGGGAAGGTGAAGTGAATTTAAAAATAGTTGCTGAAAAATTAACGTATCAAGATCTTGTATGGTTGATGACGCAGCATAGAAGTTTTAGTGAAAAAGAAAAGTCATACTTGAATAGAGTAGATGTTCAATCTTCTCCAGAGGTATTGCCGTTGTCTGATCCTTTAACTGGAATGACAATAAATAATCTTGATGTAGGAGACCCAATATATTCACTGATTATAGATCCTATAGAACCTGCAAATTTGAATAGATTGAAAGAGCAATATCCAGATAAGTTTGACGAAACCGGAAAAAATATTTTACCGATTGAATCAAAATTAATAGCTAAAGAATTAATTCCTGATACCGATTACTATTTTATAAAAATGGATCTTGGCGGTGGAATAATAGGGAAAGCGGTTATTTCAAAAAATTTAAAAATGATGGTAGATTCTAATAAAATTGCCGAAATGCATAGAAAAAGAGAAGAATATTTTAATCCACCTGAAGATAAAATAATAGGAGATATTTTAAAAGATTCTATAGCTGGTTTAAAAAGAGAAGCAAATATGCCAGAAAATAAAGTAAAAAGTAGTGATATTCTAATAATTTTTGGATTATCTATGGGATTAATAATAGGTGCTATATTATTAGGAATATGGTTGGGTGTATTTTAATGAATACTTATTCTTTAATTTTAATAATTTCTTTAATAATTGTTGGTATTGTATTTAATCTAATTATGATAAATTATATATATAAAAATTCTATATATAGAAAAAATATATTTAAAAATGAATTAAAATTAATAACAGATATAGAGACCTATTTTAGTGAGGGAAAATATAGTTCTGAAATAATATATGGCAGTCCTTCAGCTACACTGATAAAAATAACCTTTGAAAATGGTATAGAAGGAATTAGAATTCAGGAGGAATAAAATGAAATTAAAGTTATCATATGCAACAGCTGTTTTGCTTGGTTTAAAAAAAGGAAAAATTAATTTTGAAATGCCAACAGCTTATTTAATGTTAGGGGAAAAATGTGTTTATAATTGTAGTTTTTGTGCTCAAGCTCGCGAAGCAGAATCTGACAAAGATTATCTATCAAGAATAAAATGGCCAGAATACGATATAAAAGAATTTTTAAGCAAACTTAAAGAAAATAATCTATTTAAAAGATTGTGTATTCAGGTTGTTAATACAGAGACCTATTTTTATGATTTGAAGGATTTATTAAATGAAATAAATGATATAGATATTTTAAAAGCTATTTCATTTCGTCCAAAAAGTTTTGAAGAAGTTGAAAGTATATTTAATTATAATATCGACAATCTGGGGATTTCTTTAGATGTAGCAAATAAAGAATTATTTCCAAAGATTAGAGGGGGGAGTTTCGACTCTCTCTTTAATATTTTAATACAATCAGCTAAAAAATATCCTGGAAAGATTACAACGCATGTAATTGTTGGATTGGGGGAGACAGATAAAGATTTAATAGATTTAATGTTTGAAATGAAAAAATACAATATATTAGTATCATTATTTGCTTTTACGCCTATTCAGGGAACAAAATTAGAAAATAAGCAACCTCCTTCAATAGAAAGATATAGAAAAATACAGATTGCCAGAGAAATCATTGAAAAAAATAATGTAAAGAAAGAAGACTTTATGTTTGAGAATAATTCTTTAATTAAATTTCCTGAAATAAAAATTTCAGAGGATGAAGCAATTAAAACAAGCGGATGTAGTTATTGTACAAGACCATTTTATAATGAAAAACCAAATAAGATATTGTATAATATCCCACAAACAAGGAATTTATGAAAGGAGGAAGGAAATGGCGTTATTAACTTTTAAAGGTGGAGTACATCCGCCAGAAAAAAAAGAGCTGGCAGAACATAAACAAATTAAAATTCTGCCATTGCCTGAAAAAGTATACATTTATACAACTAACCATCTTGGTGCTCCAGCAAAAATTATAGTAGAACCAGGACAAAAGGTAAAAACAGGTCAGAAAATAGGTGAAGCAAATGGATTTATATCCGCAAATATTCATTCAACTATAACTGGAGAAGTTATAGAAATAGTGAAAATGACAAATGCTGCAACTGGAACAAGAAACGATGTAGTCGTAATCCAGAGAACTGGAGATGATGAATGGGATTTAATTCCAGAACATGGTGATTATACAAAAAAATCTCCTGAAGAGATAGTAAATATAGTAAAAGAGGCAGGAATAGTTGGGTTAGGTGGAGCAATGTTTCCTTCACATGTAAAAATGTCTATTCCAAAAGGTAAAAAAGCAGAGTATTTAATAATTAATGCAGCAGAATGTGAACCTTATATAACAATAGACAATAGAATGATGATAGAGAAATCCTCTGAAATTGTAAAAGGAATAAAAATAATAATGCATGCAACAGGTGTAAAAAAGGCTTATATAGGAATTGAAAGTAATAAACCAGAAGCAATTGAAAAAATGAAAGAAGCTGTGTCAGGTGAGCCAATAGAGATAAAAGTATTAAAGACAAAATATCCTCAAGGTGCTGAAAAACAATTGATTTATGCAATAACTAAAAAAGAAGTACCTTCTGGTGGATTGCCTTTAGATGTTGGAGTGATAGTATTTAATGTATCAACAACTTATGCTATATATGAAGCCGTAGAGCATGGAAAACCGTTGGTAGAAAGAGGAATAACATTAACAGGTGAAGGAGTAAAAAATCCTGGCAACTTTATATATAGGATAGGAACAAAGGTTAAAGATTTATTAGATCATGTTGGATTGGTTGAAGAAGAAAAAATAGATAGAATATTATATGGTGGTCCAATGATGGGAATTCCTCTTCCTGATATTGAATTACCAACTTTTAAAGGGAATAATGCATTAACAGTGTTAACAAAAGACATTGTGCCTAAAAAAGAAAGTTTTCCATGTATTAGATGTTCAAAATGTGTACAGGTTTGTCCTATAAATTTAATGCCTTATTTATTAAAATTACAAGTCGAAAAAAGAGAGTATGATAAAGCGATGGAATATGGTTTGATGGATTGTATAGAATGTGGTTCATGTTCATATGCCTGTCCTGCAGGTATAGAATTGGTGAAAACCTTTAAAACCGGGAAAAAAGTAGCAAGAGCTTTAAAAGGGAGGGCTAAAAAGTGAAATTGAACATAGCGGCAGCTCCACATTTAAGAACAAAAGATAATGTTAGAAGTATAATGTTAGATGTGCTAATTGCCCTCATACCATCATTTTTAGTATCAGCATGGGTATTTGGATTCAGGGCTGTATGGATAATGTTATATACAATGATTTTAGCAGAAGGTATGGAAATATTTATAATGAAAGTTTTAAGGAAACAAAAAAATTTCAAACCGGATTTTAGTGCATCTGTAACAGGTCTTTTATTAGCTATGAATTTGAGTTTAGCAGTAAATTGGTGGCAAATATTTATAGGAGTTTTAGTGGCAATTGGATTAGGAAAACATGTTTATGGTGGATTAGGAAAAAATATTTTTAATCCTGCTTTAGTTGGAAGAGTATTCATGTTAATTTCATTTCCAATTGCTATGACGACATGGTATAGACCGTTTTATTTTAAATATGATACAATAACAACAGCAACACCATTAGCGATACTAAAAGAACATGGGGTTGAAGCTTTATATAATAATCCAGATTATGCTATTAATTTAAAAAGTTTATTTATTGGAACAGTACCGGGATCAATAGGAGAAGTAAGTGCTATAGCTTTAATAATAGGTTTTATATATTTAGTGATTAGAAAAAGAATAAAAATCTGGATACCAATCACATATATTTCTACAGTATTTGTTATTTCCGGTATTTTTTATATGATAGATCCTTCAAAATATGCTTCTCCTTTATTTCATATATTAAGTGGAGGGTTAATGTTAGGTGCGTTATTCATGGCTACGGATATGGTTACAAGTCCAATGACAGTTAAAGGCCATATTATTTTCGGTGTAGGTTTAGGTTTTATAACAATGATAATCAGACTTTTTGGAGGATATCCAGAAGGAGTTTCTTTTTCTATTTTAATTATGAATTCTCTTGTTCCATTGATTGATATTTATGCTAAACCACGTATTTTTGGAACTGTAAGAGGTGGTAAAAAATGAAAGAATATATAAAAACAGGTTTTATATTAATGTTATTTATAGTCATTTCAGGATTTATTGTTTCAATTGTATATGTTTCAGTAAAACCAGCAATTGATAATGCTGAATTACAGGCTAAATTAAAAGCAATAAAAAAAGTTTTAATTGATTCAAAAACAGGAAATTTATTAATTTCAAAAAATGAAATACCTAAAACTTTAAAGCAATTAAATAGTTCAATTTGGGATTCTAATGAAACAGGAGTTTTATATTTAGGTGCGAGTACAAAAGTATATTCACCAGCATATAAATATACAAGTAGTGAAGGGAAAGATATATATATTTTAACAGTTTCAGGTGTAGGTTTTGGCGGAGAGGTTATATCAGTTATTTCCTTTGTAAAGGATAAAAAAGAATTATATTTTAATAATTTAGAAGTGATTTCTTATTCTCAGGAGACACCGGGATTAGGAGCCAACATTTCTCAGGATAATGTAAAAGAAAGATTTTATCCAATTGATTACAAAGGTCTTGTTAATGGGGTGAAAGTTAATAAAGATGCAGGAGTTCTTTTAACAACACCAGAACAAATAAAAAATGGAAAAAAAGAAGGAATAGTTCAGACAAGTGACATTATGACAGGGGCAACAATTACTCCACGGGCTGTTGCGGATTCAATAAACACAGGATTTGAATACCTCAAATCCAAAGGGGTGATTCAATAATGGCTAATATAAAAAATTTAAAAGTAGGATTATTTCAACAAAATCCTATATTTGTACAAGTATTAGGGATGTGTCCAACTCTTGCAACAACAACAAATGCAGAAAATGCATTAGGTATGGGATTAGCAACATTAGCAGTATTGATTATGTCAAATATAGTTGTTTCTTCAATAAAAAAATGGGTACCTAAAAACATAAGAATACCTATATATATAGTTGTTATAGCTTCATTTGTTACAATAATTGATTTATTAATGCATGGGTATACATATGATTTATGGAAAACGTTAGGTTTATTTATTCCTTTAATAGTTGTTAACTGTATAATTTTAGGGCGTGCAGAATCATTTGCATCAAAAAATAGCATTTTAGATTCTATATATGATGCATTGGGCATGGGATTAGGCTTTACAGGAGCATTAGTTTTATTAGGTTCTGTTAGAGAATTATTAGGAAATGGTACAATATTTGGTCTTCCAATTTGGGGAGATGCGATGAAATTATATATTATGATTCTTCCACCAGGAGCTTTTTTAGTATTAGGTATGTTATTGGCAATGTTTAACGCAAAAGGTATTTATGATAGAAATAAGGCAAAGGCTGGTGAAAGGAAATGAAATTATTTTTTATATTTCTATCAGCAATATTAGTAAATAATTTTGTTTTATCAAGATTTTTAGGAATATGTCCTTTTTTAGGCGTATCAAAAAAGATAAGTTCAGCATCTGGTATGTCAATGGCGGTTATCTTTGTAATGGTTATATCTAGTGTAATAACATGGTTTTTAAATTTATTACTTGTAAAAATGGGGTTGGAATTTTTAACAACAATTGTATTTATTCTCGTAATAGCAACATTAGTTCAATTTATAGAATTTTATATAAAAAAAGTTTCTCCTAACTTATATGAGGCATTGGGTATATATCTTCCATTAATAACAACTAATTGTGCGATATTGGGATTAGCCTTGATTAATGTTATAAATAGTTACACATTAATAGAAACAATTGTAAATTCACTTGGTGCAGGTTTGGGGTTTGCGATGGCTTTAATTATATTTTCAGCTATACGTGAAAGAATGGATTACTATGATATTCCGGAGCCTTTTAAAGGGACAGCAATAGCTCTTATTACTGCTGGTTTATTATCGATGGCTTTTATGGGATTTTCTGGTCTCATAAAAATATAAGGGAGGAATTTCGATGTCTATAATTATAAATGCTATAATACTTCTTTCAATACTTGGTTTTTTATCCGGGACATTTTTAGCATTTGCTGAAAAAAAATTTGAGGTTAAAGAAGATGTTAGAGTTATTTTTGCGGAAAATTTATTGCCAGGGATAAATTGTGGTGCATGTGGTTATCCAGGATGTTCTGGTTTTGCTAAAGGATTTGCAAATGGTGATGTAAAACCAGAAGGTTGTTTGCCAGGAAAAAGGCAGGGAGTTCCTGAAAAATTAACCAAATTATCTAAAATGTCCGATGATGAATTAAGAAAAATCTGGGAAGAAATAAATGAGGATCCAGATAAAATAAAAGAAAAATTTTAATTGGAGAGCTATAAGCTCTCCAATTTTTTTATTAATAAATTTTTGAATTGTACAATATTCTTATTATCGGGATATTTTAATATGAATTTCAACCAGTTTGTTAATAAATAAAAATCATTTTTTTCTAAAACAGAAATCAAATCATTCAAAGTATCATTCTGAGAATTTTTTAAAACATCAACATATATTGATAAAAGTTCATATAGGTATTTTTCTGCCTGATTAACAGTATACTTTTTCTCAATTAATTTAGCTAAATACGAAGATTTTAATGCATTGAAATCAAAATTTATTATGAATTCATTAATATCAATAGGGATTTCAATTTTAATAATAGAATTAGAAGCACTTTGAGTTAAAAAAATCTTTCCGTTTAAATCATCAATATATTTTAATATAGATTCGATCTTATATGATTCTATATTTGATTTATCAAACAATGATTTATTATTTAATAATAAAATATAATCATTGTGAATATTATCATTATCTATAATTTTTATTTCTAAAAAATTATCAGTTGAAGTATAAAGAATATCTATTCTTCCACCATTTTTATCCATGAAAATTAAAAGTAATATTTCGTATAGTGCTTTATATAGCTTATTTTTATTTGTAAAAACAAATTTATTTTTTATATTTATTTCTTTTTCTACAGTGATATTATTTTTATCTATATAGATGGATAAAAAATAAATTAGATTACTATGAAACTCATTTATATCAAAAAATTCAAAGAAATTTTGATTGCCAACATTATATTCATGATAAAATATAGTTTTAAATTTGTTTATAATAATATTTATTTCTGAAATAATATTAGTAATAATCTTTTTTTCAATATCTTCTGATAAATTTAAACTAATTGAATTAATAAGTGTTTGAAGAGGTGTATTTATATAAAAAATGAATTCATTTATTAGATTATTATGATTAATATTAATTTTTTTAATTTCTGTCTTTAATTCTTCTACTTCCTTCTTTTTATTTTTTGATTCATTAATAATGTGTTTGATTTTTTCTTTTAAAAAAATTCCTTTTTTGGTTTTTAATTCTATATTTTCATTATTTTCAAGAAATAAAAATAAATTATTTAGTTCTTTATTTGACAGAGCAAAAATTTTATATATTAAAAATAATAATAGAGAGAATAATAAAATGTTTATAGTTATAAAAATGGGTAATTCCTGATCAAGTAGAGTAGTAAAATTCTTATTGAAAATAATGTAAAAATAAATATCATTAAGTTTCAATTTTTTATAGTTGGTATTAGGTAAAGGCTCTGGATAAAATTTATTGTTATACTCTAAAAATATTAAAGAATCGAAGAAATTATTGATATATTTTGCATATTCTGATAAATCATAACCATAAGAATATAAATCATTTCCAATTTCAACATTATTAAAATAAAAATCTTTATTATCTGGATTTTCAAAATCGGAAAAAACAATTTTATTGTTTTTATACAATATTAATTTAAAAGGTTTAAGCAAAATATGGTTATTTTTTACATAATGGAATATATTTTCTTTTAAATTATTATCAATAGCAATTATAGCATTTTTTAAATAATTAATATCTTTGATTTGTACATAATTTTCAATATTATATTTTATAGAAAATATAAAAACAATAAAAGTAGTAATTATAGTTAAAAAATTTAGTATTAAGAATATAATATATTTTTTCATTAAATCACTCCAGCATAAAAACTTTTATTAAAACCTTTATTATATTATATCATAATGAATTATAATATAAAAAAAACGGATCCAGTGGATCCGCTAAATGTCTATCCATCTATTTCAGGGGGGGATAGGGGGATTTTCTTTTTACACCAATAGTATACAAAAATAAATGTTACTTTTCAATACTTAAATATTAATTGTGAATTTTCAAACGTAACAAAAAGCCGAGTAATGTAAATTTCATTTTTTTAATGCAGGTATTAATAAAACAGTTAAAATCCATACAATAAAAATGCCTAAAACCATAGTTAAACTGAATTGTTTAAGCAATTCTCCTCTTGAAAGCTGAAAGGTAATAAAAGATGAAATAGTTGTTAAAAATGATAATGTAGTAGCTTTTAATGTATGCCAGTAATGAACCTTATCTTCATCGATTGCATGAAAAATATGTATATAGCCATCGACACCTATTCCAAATATTAAAGGTAATGAAATTATAGTTAAGAATGTTGCGTTAATATCAAAAAAGTAAATAATTCCAAAGGTAGTCAGGTTAGCAAAAAGCAGACCAAAAATAGCAACAAGTGTTTCTTTAAAAGATTTTCTTGAAAAATATGTTAGAATTCCTATTGTAAAAATTGAAAATAAAATGACATAATAAAATCTACTTTCTATTATATACATCAATTTATATATAGCTTTTTGATTTCCTAAAAATCTATTTAAATACTTTTTATTTAATGAGTCAAAGAAATATTTCATTCCGTTATTTTTGTTTAAATCAACAGAAGGGGTTATATATATAATAAAATAATCTTTCCCATTTTCATTGATAAGAATATTTTTTCTTAAATTTTCTGGTATTAACTCAGTTATTCCTAAAATAAAATCTTTTTCATTTTTTGATTTTGAAGCTAAATCAATGATTTTTAATGTTTCAGAGTATATATTATATTTTTTTAATACAGCTACAGAAAAAGGATCATTGACTAATTCAGAAATTTCTCTGGTTTTAATTTTTAATTTTTCAAAATCACCGAGTTGTTTTTTTAATATATCCAGATAACTTTCAACTTTAGAAATATATGGAGATTTTTTTAATTTATCAATTATTTCTTTTGAATCCTCATCAATTCCAATAATAAATTTCATTTCATTAAATAAGGATGTTCCAAAATGACGGGCTATATCCTTAAAAACCATTGTACTTTCTGAATTTGTTGGGGCTAATCCAGGAGGAGTATAAGAAAAATTGGCAAAATTAATTATTCCAAAAACTGAAAAGAATAGAATAAATACAGTTATAATGGGTAAAATCAAACGACTTTTTTTTGGTATCCAGATTCCGAGTCTTTGAAACCATATATTGATTTTATTTTCTTTATATGTTTTAAGAATAATATTTCTAAAAGGGTAAAACGTAATAGGTGTAATAAATACCATTACCAGAGAAAATATGAATAGTCCAATACTGCTAATTAAAGCCATTTCTGTAAAAGCTGGTAATTTCATAAAAATTAACGACAAAAAAACAAAAATTGTAGTAAGTACTCCAAAAATTACAGGTATTAACACAGTTTCATATGTAATAGCAAGTGCTTCAATGTAATTCTTTCTCTCTTTGAATTCTGTAATTAAACGACTTGTTATATGGATACCATAATCTATCCCCAACCCAAGAGTTATAGCTGCGACAAATGAAGTCAAGATATTAAGTTCTTTAAAAATAAGTGTTGATAAGCCTAAAGTTATACCAACAGAAATTACTAAAGTAATAAAAACGAGTATTGTAGTGATTAAACTACCAAAAGTTATATAAAAAATTATAATAATCAAAATAATAGATAAATAAGTAGTAATTGAAAAATCAAAAGATACGGTTTTATTTGCTTCATAAGTATATATATAAGATCCAGTTAATCCGGTTTTTATAGAATAAATTTTATTTATATCAGAAAGAATTTTTTTTACTTTAGGTATTATTTTATTTACAAATTGCAAGTTTGAAGTTGGTTCTTTAAATGTTACTCCCATAACCATTATATTTTTATCAGGAGATAAAGTATAATATCCAAGCATTGGATCAGATTCTCTTGATTTTTCAAAATTTTTATCCAATTTATTTAACAAATGTATAGTATTGTTTATATATTCAAAAGATTTAAAATCATAAGGATTTATATCCGAAAAAGCATGAAAAGTATCTTTAATATTTTTCATCAAATCATCAATCAATTTTGAATTTGAAACATTTAGAAAACCATAAGATAGTAATAAAGATACATCAGTTTTAGCTAAATCTTTAAATTCAGGTATTTTTTTCATTTTATCATAAAAGTCTAAAGCTAATTTTTTATAATCTATATTTTTATTTATATAAAATGCAACAATCATTACTTCGGATTCAGATTGATATTTTACCTCATTTCTATATGAAATAACTATGGGATCATCTTTAGGAAGCAATTCTAAAAGATCAGAATTTATTTTTAAGTTTTTTAAATTATAAATAAAACCAATTGATAACATAAAGAATATTAATAAAATCCATTTATAATTTTTCGTTAAAAATTCTGAAATTAATAAGTATCTTTTTTTCATTATTTCATCTCCATAGTATAATGTAAATAAAAGTATCTATTATAGTGCCAAAGAATAAAGAAATATAATTTTTGTTTTTAAAATCTTTATATCCTTTTAATAATTCTATCCATAAAAATGGTATTAAAAAATAATAATTAAAAAAAGAAAAAAAACCCAGTAATAAAAATGGTGAAAGTGAAAGCATATAATATGGAAAAATTACTCTGAAATCCGTTATAGGATAAAAAAAAGCTCTTAAAACATTATTGATAAATATAAAAAAGATTAGAAAAATACTTTTTACGAAAAAAGTATATAAGGAAACATATCTAAACATTGGAGAAAACCAAAAATAAAATAGAATAATAATACCAACAAAAATAGTATCATAATGTACAGTTTTAATTTTATGAGGAGAAAAAATGATTTTAAAAATATTATTAAACATCAGTGAATTCCTCCAGTATAGACTTTCATATCATAAATGACATTTATTCCCAATTCAACAAATACATCCAGTAAAGGTTTTACACCAGGATTATTTAGAATGTTAATATCTAAAATAATACCATTTTCTTTTTTTAAATTTTCTAATATTTCTGTTTTAAAAGAATATGGTTTATATGTATTTTCATCCATTACAAAATATTTTAACTTTAAAAAACTCAATTCTTTTAAAGATAATTTTGATAAATCCAATATTGCTATAGTTGGGTAATTAATTAAAGTGAAATTTTTTGAATATGAAATTTTCTTATTTAATCGAAGTCCATAAAAACTTAAATTTTCCTTATATTCTATTAAAGAAGAATCAAAGGATTTTAAAGTAGTTTTTAATTCATCATATATTTCGTTATTAACCACAGCTATAAAAAGATGATTATTGGAATAGTTAATATGAATTTTTCCTATAAAGACACCTAAATCTTTAATAATGAAGAAAATCTTTGAAAGATTTTTTGAATCTTTAATCATAGAAATGATATTATCTTTTATTTCGTTGTGATAATTATTTGCTGAAAAAGTTGGAATAGCTTCTCTTATAACAATTTTAGTTTCACTCATTCCAAATAAAAAATACGTTATAATGCTTAATAAAAGAATGGTAATAGAAAAAACTATTACCATCCCATATATTCTCATTTATTTTCCTCCCGCCTTCAAAATTTCAATGGCTTTTAATAACTGTAAATCATTATTTAAATCAATAACAGCTTCAAATGTTGTGGTGTTTTTAGCTTCTAATTGTTCAACATTTTTGATTTCTTTTTTTGGATTATCCACTTCAATATCTGGCTTTATACCTTTTAGATGTATATCATTGCCATTAGGAGTAAAATAATGTCCAATTGGCAACCATACTTCACCACCATTCTCTAGAGGTATAGGCCTTTGAACAGCAGCTTTGCCATAGGTTGTTTTTCCAACAATGGTGGCTATCTTATTATCTTTTAATGCACCAGTTAAAATTTCTGAAGCAGAAGCGGAAGATTTATTTACCAATAAAACAATGGGTAATTTATCAAGAAAATCAAAATGTTCATAAGTTTTTGGTTTTACAACCTCTTCAGAACCATCGAAATATCTTACAGTAACTATAGTTTTATCTTTAATAAACATACTTGCAATATCTATAGCAACGTTTAAAAAACCACCAGGGTTATTTCTTAAATCAAGAATAATTCCATCCACATTTTCTCTTTTTATTGCTTTTAAAGCTTTTTGCATTTCAGAAGCGCTTTTTTCAGCAAAATTTGTAAGTTTTATATAACCTATTTTAAAATTATTGTCTTCAAATACCTTATATTTAGCTGTAACAGTTTCTATTTTTGCTCTAACTAAAGTAATTTTCTTAGCTTCTTCCCATCCTTCTCTAAAAACTTCTATTTGCACAGTTGTTCCAGGAGCTCCTCTCATTTTATTTACAGCTCCAATGTATCCAATTTCGGAAACAGGAGAACCATCAACACTTATAATTAAATCATCTGCCTGTAATCCAGCTTCGTAAGCTGGAGTGCCAATCATTGGACTTACAATCCTTATGGCCTCAAGTTTAGAATCATAACTAACCAGAATACCGAGACCACCGTATTCGCCAGATTCTTCTATTTTACTTTCCGTAACCTGTTGTGAATCTAAATACCATGCAAATGGATCATTTAATCCATCTACTAAACCTTTTAACGTAGAATCTAACACCTTATCATAATCAACTTTATCTTTTTCATAATAAATATTGTTAATATAATAAAGCAAAGTATAAATTGGATTCTGGAATTTTTCTAAATATAATTTTTCAATATCTTTTTGTTGATTTGTATTTGCCCATAATAAGACAAAGGACAATATAATGAGTAAAACCACTACGATACTTTTAAATCTTCTATTCAAAAAAATCTCTCCTTTCATAACATATTAAATTAATATAAGAGTGTCTAAAAAGTAAAACTCACTCAGGCAGCTCGATTACTTATCCTTAAAATTATTCATTCTCAGTCGTCGCATCGATTTTTCATTCATAAAAAAGCTTCACTCAAAAAAACGTCCTGTTTTTTTGACGGCTTCCATTCATAATTTTAAGGGCAATCTTCGAGCCTTCATTTCATTTTAGACTTTTTAGACTTTTTAGACAATCTAATTAATATTTATAAAGTTAATATTTAAAAGTGCTTCTTCCTATAAATTCTCTTATAATTGATTTTTTTGGAATCTCTTCCAATTCTGTAATTGGTAGGAAATAATCTAAAAATTTCAAAAGTCTTTTAGCTTCTGAATACTCCTTGTTAGAGTTATCTACTGAAAGCAATAATGGTTCAGCAAATATTTTTAAAACAGAAAGTTCATATATTAAATTAGAATTGAACATAACATCAGCTTCCTCCTGATATGGAAATATATTTCTGTCTTCTCCTCGACGTACACTAGGCCACATTTTTAAAGTTGCAAGGGCTGAATGACCACGGAATTTAAAATCTCTAACAATTCTTCTTATTAATCTTGTATCTGTGGTAGTAATTCTATTCATAGAATCTAAATTCATCTGAGTTAAAGCACTAACATAAATTTTATATTTAAACTCTTTTGGAATACTTTCTGTTAATGTTTCGTTTAACCCATGTATTCCTTCTATAATTAAAATTTGATTATCATCTATTTTTATTCTTTTTCCACTTTTTAAACTTTTTCCGTGGACAAAGTCAAACTTAGGAAGTTCTATTTCTTCGCCCTTTAAAAGTTTTTGCAAGTGAATATTAAAAAGTTCCAAATTTAATGCATAAATTGATTCAAAATCATAATTTCCATTTTCATCTTTAGGAGTTTTTTCTCTATCGACAAAATAATCATCTAAAGAGATAGGGATTGGTTTTAAACCGTTAACCTTTAGTTGCAATGCAAGCCTTTTAGCTGATGTAGTTTTTCCGGAAGACGATGGACCTGCTATCAAAATAATTTTTATATTTTTTCTCTTTATAATTTCATCAGCAATTTGAGCATATTTCTTTTCATGTAAAGCTTCTGAAACCCTTATTAATTCAATAACTTCGTTTGGACCTTTTGTAATTAACTCGTTTAATTCACCAACCGTGCTAACGTCTAAAATTTTAAGCCATTCTTTATATTCATTGAAAGCAAAAGACAATTTTGCATAGTGCTTATATTTTGGGAGTTTATCAGGGCTATCTGGTGTTGGATGTATTATTACAAAACCATCTTCTATACTTATCAAATCAAACTTATCAGTATATTTAGTTGAAGGAGGCATATAACCATAAAAATAATTAAAATATTTATCGCATATATATATATTTACCTTATCTTTTTTTCGGTATTTAAATAAAGAAGCTTTATCTTTTAAATCAACATTGTTAAAAATTTTCATAGCTCTAAATTTGCTGATGGTAGTTTTTTCAAAAGATAAATCTTTTTCAACATATTCTAACATTTTTTTCTTTAAATTTTCAAGTTTTTTTTGTGAAGGTTTCCCGTTTCTCAATTCACAATATAATCCACTTCCAATGGCGTGATGAACGTAAAGCTTATCTTCTGGATATAAATCTTTTAAAGCCATATATAGAAGAAATAAAACACCTCTTTGATAAATTCTAAAACCGTCAAGTGTGGATGTATCAAGTAAATCAATATTTCCAGAATATTCCACCTCTTTATTTAACTCCTTTATATTGTTATTGTGTTTAACAGCCAAAATAGGGAATGGGTGATTCTTCTGGATATTTTCGATAATATCAATGTATCTTTGACCTTTTTTTGCATAAAAAATTTTATCATTTATTTTCAATTCAAACCTCAACACTATTCCTCCTTTCGTGACTTTATTTTTTTGTAATAATCTTATTTTCTTACAGAAACAAAGAGGTATTGACAAAAATGAAAAATATGATATAATAGATACTGTGATTGGGGCGTGGCCAAGTGGTAAGGCGGCGGATTTTGGCTCCGTTATTCGGTGGTTCGAATCCATCCGCCCCAGCCAAAACCGGCGTAAGCCGGTTTTTTTTATCAAAAAGTGACTATTATACAATCTAAATGCTTATAATAAGTGCATATAAAAAGCATTTAATCAATAAAGCATTTAAATTATATCATAAATTAAGTTAAATTTATAGTATTTTGGAAACAACAATATTTATTTTTTTACTTATATTTTTTAGAACTATTTTGTCGATAACCTAAAATGTTTGAGAATGAAACTTATTTGATTATAAAAATTGCTGATACAGGTATTGGAATAAATCCGGAAATAAAGGATAAAATTTTCGAACCATTTATTAGAGGAGAAAAACCAGGAACAGGTATAGGATTGACAGTTGTTTCTTTTTTAATAAAAAAAATGGATGGAGATTTACAGGTTTATAGTAAAAAAGGTAAAGGGACAATATTTGAAATAAAAATACCTATAAAGAAATGAATTGGCTTGACTTTAATATAGTTTTTGTTTATTGCAACTTTTTAAGCTTTGATCTAGAAACATAATGTTAATAAAAAGCCGCGTTATGCGGCTTTTTATTATTTTTGATATAATACATAAGCAGATAATGCTTGCAATGTAATAGAATTTTCAACAGTTTTAATTACAGTGTTTCCAGCTTTTTTATCATTTACAACAACATTCCATATGCCAGAAGGAAGATTAAATTTTATTTTTGAAGAATTAGCATTGTAAATAATAAGAATATTCTTCCATTCATCCCCATTTGCATTATCTTTTATTAAAAATGCAACCATTCTTTTTTTAGGAGTTTCTAAAAATTTAATATTATTTTTAATCATGTTTTTATCTGTCATTCTAAAAGCAGGATGTGCTTTTCTTAATTCTATTAATCCTTTATAATATTCAAAAATATCATAATATTTTTCTTTTCTTGACCAATCTATTATATTCGGTAATTCTTTATTATAAGGATTATCATTTCCCATTTTGGTTCTTGCAAAATCAACTCCACCGTGTAAAAAAGGTATTCCCTGAGAAGTTAAAATTATAGCATTTGAAAATTTTTGAGCTTTCTTTAATTTTTCTTCAATTTTTTCTGGAAGAGGTTCTTTCCATGGTTGATATCCAAGGGCTAAAGCGTTTTTATCCCATAATGTGTGATTATCATGATTTGAAACATAATTTATAGTTTCTTCAGGGTCATCTGTCCATAATCTGATACGAGAGTCGTATTCAATAGACCCTACAACCCCTCTTTTTATTTTCAATTCTTTACCTAATGAGCCCAAACCGAATCCTTTTATTTTAGCGTTGAATACACTTCCTCTAATAGCATTTCTTACATCATCATTAAACATAGCAATATGCATATTTTTTTGATCGCCTTTTCCAAATAATAAAGGTCCGCCACCAGTCCACGGTTCTCCGTATAGTAAAATGGAAGGATCAATTTTATGTAATTCAGTGCTTATTTCATTCATAGTTTTTTTATCAATTAATCCCATTAAATCAAATCTAAATCCGTCAATATGATATTCTTTAACCCAGTATTTTACAGAATCAACTATAAATTTTCTTACCATAGGTCTTTCAGTTGCAATTTCATTCCCTACACCTGAACCGTTAGTATAACGTCCTGCATCATCTGTTCTGTAATAATAATATGGAACAGTTTGATCAAAAGCCGAACCTTCTCCTACAACAGCAGTATGATTATAAACCACATCTAATATAACTCTTATTCCATTTTCGTGTAATTTTTTAACCATTTCTTTTACTTCTTTAATTCTTGAATTTGGGTCAAATGGATTTATAGAATAAAATCCATCAGGGACATTATATAATTTTGGGTCATATCCCCAACCATATTGTTCTTTAAATTTAGTTTCATCTATAAAATAAATATCCTGTATAGGCATAATATGAACATGAGTTACACCTAACTCTTTCAGATGAGATAATCCTGTTTTTATACCATCTGGAGTTTGAGTATTTTCCTGAACAAGTCCTAAGTATTTACCGCGATATTTTTCATCCACGCCAGAATTTTTATTTATAGTAAAATCTTTAACATGTATTTCATAAATAATAGCATCTTCAGGATTAATAAATGGAGGTTTAATGTCATTATCCCAATTTTTTGGATTAGTATCATTTAAATCTATAATAGCAGATTTTTCAGAATTTACGGATACCGCTATAGAATAAGGATCTACAGTTTCTCTGTATTTGCCATAAGAATAGAATCTATATTTATAAAATTTTCCTTTTAAATTGCCAGATATCTTTATACTCCATACACCATTTTTTACTTTTTTCATTTGATAAGTTTTATCAGCTTTTTGTGATTTGTAATCGTTATATAATAAAACCTCAGCACTTTTTGAAACTGGAGACCAGACTTTAAAAATAGTATAATTATCAGTATAGGTAATTCCTAAATCATCTCCATTATAATAAAAATTATTTAATATATTTCTCATTATTACACTTTTTTCAACAAAATCTTTGATTTTTATTATTACGTTTTTGTCAATATCGTTAAATGGTGATTCTAAAATTATTTTAATTTTAGTAGTTTTTGAAATGTCAGTTGGATCCAGTTTTTCAACTTTATCAATCTTTAATTCCTTATTTTCAGCAAGAACAGATATTTTTCCAGCCCAATTTTTTGTATCAAATGGAGTGGTTAAAATAACTTTAATTTCTTTTTTAGAATCCATAATAGCATTTAAAATTCTCGGACTAATATCTATATTATTAGGATTTAAATAAGGTTTTTCAACACTTGTAACAACCCATATTTCGGCTACACCTGATTCAGGTATTTTGACAAATCTATCTTTTTCAATGTCTTTAGCCTGCCATTCGTTTAATCTTATGATATAACCTAATTCAGTATATTTCTTATCCAGAACTATAATGGCATACGGTCCGAAATTATCTTTTTCGGTAAATTTATATGCATGTCCTTCTAAAGATTCGGGTTTGTGAGGCCATACCCATAAATTCCAACCATCATAATTGTTGTCATAACGGTAATAATGAACTATTAGAACAGTTTTTCCACCAAAATCTTCAGCTGTTTTAGCAGAACTATACATAGGGAAAGTAGCTAAAACTAAAGAAGAAATTAGAAATAACGCAAAAAATAATATTCTGTTTTTCATAGAATCTCCTCCTATATAAAATTTAAAATTAAATATTTTTATACATGATTATTATAACGGTTTATAAAATTAAAACAAATAAAAAAAACGGTAATTAATTATAGTATAATTTGATTATAATCAATAAAATACAATAAGAAGTTAAAATATCCTTTTAATAATAACAAATTAGTTTAAATATATAATGAAAGAAAATTAAAGCAAATAAAATAATTAAAGCATATAATATGGTATAATTATGGTGTATAAAAAGGAGGAAAAAAATGATTAAACTTACAAAAACTTTAAAATTGTCAATAATTGAAGCAATGTTTTTCAATGCTTTTTTTGTGGCGACTCAAACATTTATAATAATATCTATAGCATTATATTTCAATGCGAATCCTTTTCAGATTTCCATTGTTTCATCTTTTCCTGTTTTTTCACAGATGTTTCAAATCTTTACTCCTTTTTGGTACAAACTTTTTAATGGAAGAAAAAAAAGTTTAATAATTGTTTCTATAATAGGACGAGGTTCTTTAGTTTTTCTTCCAGTTGCAATATTTTTCAATATAACAAAATCATGGGTTTTTGTAAGCATAATGCTTGTATATTCATTATTTGGAACATTTATTAGCAGCATATGGACAACTTCTATGAGGGAATTAGTACCTTTTGAAAAAAGGGGAAAATATTTTGGAATGAGAAATGTATTTGCTTCAGCAGTAGGAATTTTAGCGACATATATGTATGCTCATTTTTTAGATTTTTCAGATAAAAAATCAGGAATACTGATAGTATCATCATTAGTGGCGCTTTTTTCTATAGTTACAATAATTCTTTTTTTATTTCATCAAATTCCGGAAATTACAGAACAATCTTTTAAGATAAATTTAAAAAAACCATTTCAAGATAAAAAATTTCAAACATTTTTAGTATTTGTTGGCATATGGACGTTTTCTATAGAATTAACCAGGCCATATTTTTCATACTATCAATTAGCTATATTACATATTAATACGACGTTTTTGGGAAATTTAAGCGTATTATCAGGGTTAATAACAATAATATTATATCCGTTTTATGGGAAATTGAGCGATAAATATGGAAATAAAAATATATTAATGATAGGTATAACCTTGGCTACGATAGCTCCATTACTTTATTTTGTAATGACTGATTATAATTTTAAAAGTTTATTATTGCTCGATAGTATATTTTCTGCATTTGCGTGGTCGGCTATAAATTTGACGTTTTTTAATTTATTGCTTGAAACTGTTTCAGAACCAGCAGAAAGTTATATAGGTGTATATGCTTTTATCTCTGGAATTTCAGCGATAATTGCTTCAAATATAGGGGGATTTTTTGGTAATGTATTAAAAGAAAGAAATTTTTATATATTAGGAGATAAATATCATGGAATTCAAATACTCTTATTTGCAGGTTTTTTATTGAGAATATATGCCTTATTGCACCTGACAAGTGTTGAAGCATATGAAAAACCAATAAGATATAAAAGCTGGTTATTATCAAATCCAACATTGTTTAAAAGACGAGAAATAAATCTTCCAATATACTTGAAAATTTTGAAACCAAAAAAAAGAAGGGCAAAAGCGGAGGGAAATGATGTTAGAAATTGAGAGAAAATATACAATTAATGAAAAAGAAGCTATAAAATTAAAAGATAAATCTATAAAGAAAATAGGAATTATACAATGGTATATAAAAAATACCAGAGACGAGATAGAAAGGGTTAGATTACAAATAATAAAAGATAACAATAAATTAATAAAGAAATGGAATTTTGCATATAAAGCTAATACTGAAATTCCGCACGAGAAAATAGAAAAAGAAGAAAATTATATACCCAAAGATATTAAACAGTTATTTAATAAAAAAATGGTTATAAAAATCAGGCATGTAATAAAAGAAAATCCAGAAATAGTGCTTGATGAATTTATAAATGTAGAAGGTTTAGAGTATAATATAAAAGAAAAATATTTACTGGAAATTGAAATGAAAGAAATAAAAAAATATACACCAGAAGATTTTTTTAAAATATTAAGAGAAGAAAAAATAAAAATATTAAAAGATGTAACGGAAGATTATAGATATTACAATAACAATATAGCAAATAGAATTTCCAGAAATATAAATCTTTTAGAAATATTAGAGGTGTTGAAATGGAAGATATAAATGATATAATAGAAAAATCATGGATAGAACTTGGAAAAGAAAGTATATTTTATAATTATTTAAAAATGTATTTTGATAATATACCATCTTTTAATGTAAGAACAATAAAACTTTCAATATCTAAATCTGGAAGATTTAAAATAATATATAATCCAAAAATATTAAGAGCAAAAGGTTTAATATTTTCAAAATCTCTTTTAAAACATGAAATTTTTCATATAATACATGGTCATATATTTATTAAATCAAAAGATAAAAAAGATAAAAAACTCTGGAATTTAGCAATGGATGCAGCGGTTAATCAACAAATAAGAGAATTAGATGCATTTTCTATTCCGCTCAACGTATTGCTTGATGAAGGCTGTGGAACGGATAATGAAAATATTTTTATCGGACCACCGATAAATTACATAAATAAAACAGTTGAAGAATATTATAAATATATTATCGATTATTTTGAAAAATCTAATAAAATTGATTTGGAATTATTGGAAGATTATAGAGTTGACTCACACGAAGAATTTGGAAATTTTGAACTCATAGAAGAAGTGGTGAGTGATCTTGTAAGTGAAGTAATTAGTGAAACATATGAAAAAGCAAAAGGGGATATTCCTTCTGGATTAGAAGTACCCATATCTTTAATAATAAAAAAATCCAGAAAAAACTGGAAAGATTTAATCAGAAGATTTTTTGGAAGTTCGATGATAATAGAAAAATATAGAACAGTATTGAGACCTAATAGGCGATATGATAATCAACCAGGTTGGAGAGCTGAATTTGGTCCAAAAATTGCGGTAGTACTTGATACAAGTGGTTCAATAATTGAAGAAGAGTATAATGCTTTTTTTTCAGAAATAGAAAAAATAGTTAGAATGTATAATTCAAAAATATATATAGTGCAAATTGATAATAATATACAAAATGTTTTACAATACGGAAAAGGAGATTGGAAAAATATAGAAATTAAAGGTAAAGGTAATACAGATTTTGAACCGGCTATTAATTATTTAGAAGAAAACGTTAGGCCCGAAGGTATAATAATATTTACAGATGGTTATACAGATATACCTATTGTTAAACGAAGAGTATTATTCGTTTTAAGTGAAAAACACAATAGTGAATTCAAAAGTAATGCTGAAAATATTTATGGGGAAAATTCTGTAATAGTTTTGTGATATTTAACAAAACACCCGGGGCCGTGTATTATATCGTAACAAATTAATAAAGCAATTTTTTTATAAAACGTGTAGAATGGAATATAGTAGAATTATAAAAAAAATATATTTCTAATAAAAATATTTAATATAAAGGATTTGATTGATATATCAATTCCATATATTTATAAAAATCATAAAAATGAATATAGAAATTCGATTAACACAAACGTAACTTCACAAAAAAATCACAACTTTTTAATTGAAAATTAAAAAGACCTGAGGTAAAATACACTTGGTATTTTTTAAAATATTGAAAGGAGGAATAGAAAATACTATGCCAACTATAAATCAACTTGTAAGATACGGAAGAAAACAAATCAAGAAAAAATCAAAATCACCAGCTTTACAAAGTAATCCGCAAAAAAGAGGAGTATGTGTAAGGGTTTCAACAATGACACCTAAAAAGCCAAACTCAGCTTTAAGGAAAATTGCGAGGGTAAGGCTTTCAAATGGAATAGAAGTTACAGCATATATTCCGGGTGAAGGACATAACCTTCAAGAACACTCAAATGTATTAATAAGAGGTGGTAGGGTAAAAGACTTACCAGGTGTTAGATATAAAATTATTAGAGGAACATTGGATACAGCTGGTGTTGAAGGAAGAAAACAGAGTAGAAGTAAATATGGAACAAAAAGACCTAAGAAGTAAGGAGGTAAGTAAATGAGAAGAAGAAGAGCGCCAAAAAGACCAGTAACACCTGATCCAATATATAATGATGTTTTAGTTTCTAAATTAGTTGTTAGAATAATGAAAGATGGTAAAAAAACTGTTGCACAATCAATAGTATATGGAGCATTTGAAATAATAAAAGAAAAATTAGAAAAAGATCCTTTAGAAGTGTATCATCAAGCATTAGAAAATGTTAGACCATTAATAGAAGTAAGACCAAGAAGAGTTGGAGGAGCGACATATCAGGTTCCATTTGAGGTGCCAGAAGAAAGGGCAATATCTTTAGCTTTAAGATGGATAGTAAAAGCTGCTCGTTCAAAATCTGGAAGACCAATGAAAGAAAAATTGGCTCAAGAATTAATAGATGCATATAATGGGGTTGGTGCAGCAGTAAAAAAGAGAGATGACGTACATAAAATGGCTGAAGCAAATAAAGCTTTTGCTCATTACCGCTGGTAATATATTGAGGAGGGATTATTTTGAAAGAGCGGTTATATGCTTTAAACAAGACAAGAAATATAGGAATAATTGCACATATTGATGCAGGTAAAACAACTACTACAGAAAGAATCCTGTTTTATACTGGAAAAAAGCATAAATTAGGTTCTGTTGATGATGGAACTGCTACAATGGATTGGATGGAACAGGAAAAAGAAAGAGGTATTACAATAACTTCAGCTGCAACAACATGTTTCTGGAAAGATCACAGGATTAACATCATTGATACACCCGGACACGTTGATTTTACAGTTGAAGTTGAAAGGGCTTTAAGAGTATTAGATGGAGCAGTAGCGGTTTTTGATGCACAAGTAGGTGTTGAGCCGCAATCAGAAACAGTTTGGAGACAGGCTGATAGATATCATGTTCCAAGAATTGCATATATGAATAAAATGGACAAACTTGGAGCAGATTTCTATAATGCGGTTCAAACAATGATAGACAAATTGGGAACAAATCCATTACCCATTCAGATACCAATTGGTGCTGAAGCGGATTTTGAAGGTGTAGTTGATTTGGTAAAAATGAAAGCTATTTATTGGATTAGTGAAGACGGAACAAAATTTGAATATAGAGATATACCAGAGGATTTGGTTTCAAAAGCAGAACAATATAGAGAAGATTTAATTACAGCAATTTCAGAATATGACGAAGAAATAATGGAATTATTCTTTGAAGGCGAAGAAATTCCAGAAGATAAAATAAAAGCAGCTATTAGAAAAGGAACTATTGAAGGAGCATTTATTCCTGTTATATGTGGAACATCATTCAAAAATAAAGGTGTTCAACCAGTATTAGATGCGATAGTTGATTATTTACCTTCACCATTGGATTTACCTCCTGTGAAAGCATATGATGAAAGAACAGGAGAGTTTGTAAAAGAATTGACTCCAGATGAAAATGGTCCATTTGTAGCATTGGCTTTCAAAATAATGGTAGATCCATTCGTTGGTAAATTAACATTTGCAAGGGTTTATTCTGGAAAATTACAAAAGGGTAGTTATGTAAAAAATAGCTCCAAAGGGAAAAAAGAAAGAGTTTCACGACTGATGTTTATGCATTCGGATCAAAGGGAAGAAGTTGATTATATAAGAGCTGGTGATATTGTAGCTATTATAGGATTAAAAAATACAACAACAGGTGATACATTAACAGAAGAATCAGAAAGCATAGTATTAGAAAAATTAGAATTCCCAGAACCAGTTATATCACTATCAATAGAACCAGAAACAAAAAATGATGAAGCAAAATTATCTAAGGCTTTACAGGCTTTAATTGAAGAAGATCCAAGTTTAAATGTAAAATTAGACCATGAAACAGGGGAAACAATTCTTTCTGGTATGGGAGAATTGCACTTAGAAATAATTGTAGATAGGTTGAAAAGAGAGTTTAAAGTTGGTGTTAAAGTAGGACAGCCACAGGTTGCTTATAGGGAAACAATCAGAGGAACAGCAGATGTTGAAACAAAATATATCAGACAATCTGGTGGTAGGGGACAATACGGACACGTTAAAGTAAAAATTGAACCTATAGATAATACAAAAGTATTGGAATTTGAAGATAAAATAGTAGGAGGAATTATTCCGAAAGAATATATTCCTGCAGTTGAAGCTGGTATAAAAGAAGCAATGCAATCAGGTATATTAGCTGGATACCCGATGGTTGGTATAAAAGCGACATTGTATGATGGTTCCTATCACGAAGTTGACTCCTCAGAAATGGCATTTAAAATTGCTGGTTCTATGGCATTAAAGGATGCTGCAAGAAAAGCAAATCCGGTATTATTAGAACCTATAATGAAGGTTGACATAACAACACCAGAAGAATATATGGGTGATATTATAGCAGATTTAAATTCAAGAAGAGGAAGAATAGAGGGTTTTGAGAATGTTGGTAATACAAATACTAGATTGATTCATTCGTTGGTTCCATTATCAGAATTATTTGGATATGCGACAGTGTTAAGATCATTATCTCAAGGTAGAGCTACACAATCAATACAATTCTCACATTATGAAGAAGTTCCTGCTTCTGTAGCGGAGAAAATCATAAACGGTTAATAATTCATCACAAAACATAGAGGAGGGAAAAAAATGGCAAAAGAAAAGTTTGTCAGAAACAAACCACATATGAATATTGGTACTATCGGACATATTGACCATGGTAAAACAACATTAACAGCAGCTATTACAAAATCATTAGCAATGAAAGGATACGCTGACTTTACACCATTTGAACAAATTGATAAAGCTCCAGAAGAAAAAGCAAGAGGTATCACAATTAATATTGCACACGTTGAATATGAAACAGACAACAGACACTATGCACATATTGATTGTCCTGGTCACGCAGACTATATCAAAAATATGATCACTGGTGCTGCACAAATGGATGGTGCTATCTTGGTTGTTGCAGCTACAGATGGTGTTATGCCACAAACAAGAGAACACGTATTATTATCAAGACAGGTTAATGTTCCTGCAATTGTTGTATTTGTAAATAAAACAGATATGGTTGATGACGAAGAAATTATTGAATTAGTAGAAATGGAAGTAAGAGAATTATTAAGTCAATACGAATTCCCAGGAGATGAAATACCAGTTATCAAAGGATCTGCATTAAAAGCATTAGAAGCAGACTCTCAAGATGATCCATGGGTACAAAAGATTTACGAATTAATGGATGCAGTTGACAGCTACTTCCCAGAACCACAAAGACCTGTAGATCAGCCATTCCTAATGCCTGTTGAAGATGTATTTTCAATCACAGGTAGAGGAACAGTTGTTACAGGAAGAATTGAAAGAGGAGCAATTCATCCAGGTGATGAAGTAGAAATCGTTGGTATGACAGATGAAATAAGAAAAACAGTAGTTACTGGTGTAGAAATGTTCAGAAAATTATTAGATGAAGGTATTGCTGGTGACAACGTTGGATGTTTGTTAAGAGGTATTGATAAAGATGAAGTATGGAGAGGTCAAGTATTAGCAAAACCAGGTTCAATAACACCACATAAAAAATTCAAAGCACAAATTTATGTATTAAAGAAAGAAGAAGGTGGAAGACATACACCATTCAAAAAAGGTTACAGACCACAATTCTATATTAGAACAGCTGACGTTACAGGTACATTGTTAGAATTCGAAGGCGGAGCAGAAATGGTAATGCCTGGTGATAACATTGTAACAACAGTAGAATTAATCTACCCTGTAGCATTAGAAAAGAACATGAGATTTGCTGTTCGTGAAGGTGGAAGAACAGTTGGTGCTGGAGTTGTTACAGAAATAGTAGAATAATAAAATCTTTTTGCAAAGTTTTTACTATAAAATATAAAATCGGGGAGCTTCCACGCTCCCTTTGCTAAATGCTTAAAGGAGGGTTTATATGGCAAAGAAATTGATCAAAATAAGATTAAAGTCTTATGATCATAGATTGTTAGATGAATCTGCGCAGAAAATAATTGATGCGGTAAAACAAAGTAATGCAAAGGTTTCAGGACCAATACCATTACCAACAGAAAAAACAATCTATACAGTAATAAGATCTCCTCACAAATACAATTATTCAAGAGAACAATTTGAGAAAAGAGTACATAAAAGAGTTATTTATATTTATGATGCAACTCAAGAAACAGTTACACAATTATTAAAGATACAATTACCATCAGGTGTATCAGTAGATATGAAAGCTTAATATTTGATCGGGCTCTGGAGGTGAATTAGCATGAAAGGTATATTAGGAAGAAAAGTAGGAATGACAAGAGTGTATAAAGATGGTAAAGCCATCCCGGTCACAGTTATAAAGGCTGGGCCATGTGTAGTAGTACAGAAAAAAACAGAAGAAAAAGATGGATACACAGCTATTCAGGTTGGATTTGAAGAAGTTAAAGAGTATAAAGTAAACAAGCCAAAACTTGGGATTTTCAAAAAAGCTGGCGTAAAACCTATGAGATTCTTAAAGGAATTCAAAGTTGAAAATGTTGATAATTATGAAATTGGTCAGGTTATTGATGTGACAATATTTGAAGAAGGGGAAAAAATAGACGTAACTGGTTGGTCAAAAGGTAGAGGTTATACAGGTGTTATGAAAAGATGGAATTTTGGTGGTGGAAGAAAAACACATGGTTCAAAATTCCATAGAGCATTGGGTTCAACGGGTAATCATACAGAACCAGCAAAAGTATTTAAAGGTAAAAAAATGTTCGGACAATATGGAAATGAAAAAGTTACAGTATTAAACTCGGAAGTTATAAAAATAGATAAAGAAAATAACTTAATAGCTGTTAAAGGTGGAGTTCCAGGTGCGAGGGGTGGATTATTAATAATAAGAAAAGCAATAAAAAAGTAAGCCCCGAAAATGAAGAATGAGGAGGTAAATAAAAATGGCTCAATTAGACCTTTATTCAATTAAAGGTGAAAAAATTGGAACAATAGAAGTAAAAGATTCTATTTTTTCAATTGAACCGAATATGGATCTTTTATACAGATATGTCGATATGCAGTTAGCAAATAAAAGAAGAGGAACAGCTTCAACAAAGACAAGAGCTGAAGTAAGAGGCGGCGGAAGAAAACCGTGGGCACAAAAACATACTGGAAGAGCAAGAGCAGGTTCTACCAGATCACCATTGTGGCGACATGGTGGAGTTACATTTGGGCCAAAACCAAGAGATTGGTCAAAAAAATTAACTAAAAAAATGAAAAAATTGGCTTTAAGATCTGCATTAAGTGTTAGAGTAAAAGAAAATAATTTAATAGTAGTGGATGAATTGACATTTGAAAAACCAAAAACAAAGGATATGAAAGAAGTATTAAAGAACTTTGGATTTGAAAATACTAAAACATTAATAGTATTGCCATGGAAAAAAGATGAATATATAAATGTAAAATTATCTGCAAGAAATATTCCTGGAGTAAAAGTTATAATCGTTGATAATCCAAATCAGGGTAAAAATGGAAATAAAACAAATGTTGATGGTTTGAATGTATTTGATATAATAAACAATGAAAAAGTAATCCTTACAAAGGATACAGTAACAAAGATCGAGGAGGTGCTCGGCTAATGGATAGAAAACAATTTAATTATGATATAATAATCAGGCCGATCCTCACAGAAAAAACATATATGTTGATGAGTGAAAATAAATATACTTTTGAAGTTGCAAAAGATGCAACAAAACCAGAAATCAAGAAAGCTGTTGAGGATATATTTAATGTTAAAGTAGAGAAAGTTCACGTGATGAATGTGAAACCAAAACCAAAAAGATTGGGAAGATTTGAAGGTAAAACACGATCATGGAAAAAAGCAATTGTTAAATTAGCTGAAGGTTATGTTATAAAAGAGCTTCAAGGTAATTTATAAGGAGAGGTGAGTTAGAATGGGTCTCAAAAAATTTAAGCCAACAACTCCTTCAAGGAGATTTATGATAATCACAGATTTCTCAGAAATTACAAAATCCACCCCGGAAAAATCCTTAATTAAACCTCTCAAGAAAACAGGTGGTAGAAACTCATATGGTAGAGTTACTATGAGACATAGAGGTGGTGGACATAAAAGAAGATACAGATTAATAGATTTTAAAAGAGAAAAATTTGGTGTTCCAGCAAAGGTTGTATCTATAGAATATGATCCTAATAGAAGTGCAAGAATAGCATTATTAGTATATGCAGATGGTGAAAAGAGATATATTCTTGCTCCAAAAGGCATAAAAGTTGGAGAAGAAATATTATCAGGACCAAATGCAGAAATAAAGCCTGGTAATGCATTGCCATTAGAAAATATACCTGTAGGTACAATTATTCATAATATAGAATTCGAACCTGGAAAAGGTGCAAAAATAGCAAGATCGGCAGGAACATATGCACAATTGATGGCAAAAGAAGGTAAATATGCATTATTAAGAATGCCTTCAAGCGAATTGAGAAAAGTTCATATAAAATGTATGGCTACAATTGGTATGGTTGGAAATGAAGATCATATTAACGAAGTATTTGGTAAAGCAGGTAGAACAAGATGGCTTGGTAAGAAACCACATGTTAGAGGTATGGCTATGAACCCAGTTGATCACCCAATGGGTGGTGGTGAAGGTGCAAGTAAAGGTCATATACCAAGGAGTCCTTGGGGAACACCTGCAAAAGGATATAAAACAAGACGTGGAAAGAGAAAATCAGATAAATTTATAGTAAGAAGAAGAAAAAAGTAACCTAGGGGGTGCTGTGAGTGAGTAGATCGTTAAAGAAAGGACCTTATGTACACCCAAGTCTGTTGAAAAAGATTAGGGAATTAAATGAAAAAGGTGAAAAGAAAGTAATAAAAACATGGAGTAGAGCATCTATGATTTTACCCGAAATGATAGGGCATACAATTGCAGTACATAATGGCATGAAACATATACCTGTTTATATAACAGAGCATATGATTGGACATAGATTAGGAGAATTTGCACCAACAAGGAGATTTGGTGGTCATGCTGACAAAAAGGCTAAAAAAGGCAAGGTGAAATGAGGAGGGACATAACCATGGCTGTATCAAGAATTCAAGATGGTAAAAAATTGAAAAGATCTGTTTTTCATAGAATAAGAAAAGAAGCTGAAGCAGCACAGCCAAAAATCGAAGCAAAAGCTACTGCAAAATACTTAAGAATTTCCCCAAAAAAAGCAAGATCAGTTGTAAATGCTATTAGGGGCAAAAATGTAGATGAAGCATTACAAGTATTAATGTTCAGTCCTAAAAAAGCTGCAAGGTTAACATATAAAGTATTAGTATCAGCAATAGCAAACGCTGAAAATAATTTTGGTTTAAATGCAGATGATTTATACGTTGCAGAAGTATATGTAAATGATGGGCCAAGAATGAAAAGATTATGGCCGAGAGGAAGAGGAAGAGCTGACATATTACAAAAAAGGTTAGCACATATTACTGTTGTTGTTAGAGATAGGGAAAAAGAAAAAGAGTTAAAATCTCAGAAGTGAGGTGGAATGTCCGTGGGTCAAAAAGTACATCCATATGGATTTAGGTTAGGAATTTCAAAACCATGGAAGGCTAATTGGTTTAGTGAAGATAATTATGCAGAATTTTTAAAAGAAGATTTAAAAATTAGAGATTACATAAAAAGAAAATATTACGAAGCTGGTGTAGGAGATATATTAATTGAAAGACCATCTTCAACACAAATAAACATAACAATAAAAGCAGTAAGAGTTGGAATAATTATTGGAAGGAAAGGTGTAGAGATTCAAGCGTTAAAAAAAGAAATTGAAAAAATGGTTAATGATAGAAATGTTAGAATAAATATTGATGAAATTAGAAATCCTCAAGTAAATGCATTATTAATAGCAGAAAATATTTCGGCACAAATATTGAAAAGAGCTTCATATAAAAGAGCCATGAAAAGAGCAATATCAGCAGCTTTAAAAAGAGGTGCAAAAGGAATTAAAATTATGGTCTCAGGAAGATTAAATGGAGCAGAAATCGCAAGAACTGAATGGTATATGGAAGGAAGATTACCTTTACAAACATTAAGATCTGATATTGATTACGGAACTGCTGAAGCACAAACATTGTCTGGAACAATCGGAATAAAGGTTTGGGTATATAAAGGCGATACTCAGTTATGAACTAAAGGAGGGCGTGATGTAAATGTTAATGCCAAAAAGATATAAATATAGAAAAATACAAAGAGGAAAGATGAAAGGTAATGCCAAAGGAGGAACATTGGTAGACTTTGGCGAATGGGGCTTGAAAGCTTTGGAACCTGCTTTAATAACTTCACAACAAATTGAAGCTTGTAGATTAGCAATGGTTAGAACATTAAAAAGAAATGGAAAAATATGGATTAAAATATTCCCTGATAAACCAATTACTTCAAAAGGGATCGGAACAAGAATGGGTAAAGGTAAAGGAGACGTTGAAGGTTGGACAGCAGTAGTAAAACCAGGAAAAGTTTTATTTGAAATTGCCGGAACTTCTGAAGAATTAGCAAAAGAAGCTTTAGAATATGCAGCAACTAAATTACCTATAAAGACAAAAATAGTACCCAGGTACCATATAAGGGGGGAAGCAAAATGAAAAAACAAGTAGCTGAATTAATAAATTTAACAGATGATGAATTAAGAGTAAAATTAGAAGAATCCAAGAAAAAATTATTCGAAATGAGATTTCAACACGAATTAGGACAAATAAAAAATACTGCTTCCATAAAAATGGTGAGAAGAGACATAGCAAGAATAAAAACAATTCTCAGACAAAGGGAATTGGGTATAAGGAGGTAATGAGTAATGCCTAAAAAAACGTTAATAGGCGAAGTTGTAAGTGATAAAATGGATAAAACCATTACTGTAAAAGTAGAAAGAAAAATAAAACATCCAATATATAAAAAGTTTGTTAAAAAATCAAAGAAATTTCATGCTCATGATGAAAATAATGAATGTGAAATAGGTGATATTGTTGAAATAGAAGAAACAAAGCCATATTCAAAAACAAAAACATGGAAAGTCGTCAGAATAGTTGAAAAGAATATTTTTGCGGAAAAAAATAATGAAACACCCGAAGCAGTGGAAGAAGTTGGGGGTGACGCATAATGATTCAAGCCGAAAGTTATTTAAGAGCTGCAGATAATTCAGGAGCAAAGGTATTAAGAGTTATAAGAGTTTTAGGCGGTTTTCATAAATCGGTTGGTACAGTTGGAGATGTTGTAGTATGTTCAGTAAGAGAAGCAATACCGCACACAGACATAAAAAAGGGTCAGGTAGTAAAAGCTGTAGTTGTTAGAACCAAAAAAGAAATAAAAAGAAAAGATGGTTCACATATAAGATTTGATGAAAATGCAGCAGTTTTAATAGATAAAAACAATATGCCTGTAGGTACTCGTGTGTTCGGACCAATTGCTAGGGAAGTAAGAGAAGCAGGTTATACAAAAATAGCATCTCTTGCACAAGAAGTATGGTGAGGTGAGAGTATGAAAATAAAAAAGGGTGATTTAGTAAAAGTAATCTCCGGAAAAGATAAAGGTAAAGAAGGGAAAATTTTAAGAGTAATACCAAAATTAAATAAAGTTGTAGTTGAAAATGTAAATATAGTAAAAAAGCATCAAAGACCTACCCAGCAATTAAGAGAAGGTGGAATTATAGAACAACCATCTCCAATACATATAAGTAAAGTAATGATTATATGTCCTAGTTGTGGTAAACCAACAAGAGTTGGATACAGATTCTTAGAAGAAGGTAAAAAGGTAAGAATTTGTAGAAAATGCAATGAAATTATAGATAAGGTTTAATGAGGGAGGAATAGATTATGAGATATGAATACATTCCATTAAAAGAACAATATGAAAAGGAAGTAGTTCCAGCCCTCATGAAAGAATTTGGCTATAAAAACGTTCATGAAGTTCCAAAAATAGTTAAAATTGTTGTTAATATGGGAATAGGTGAGGGCGCAAGAAACGCTGATGTTGTTGAAAAGCATGCTCAAGAATTATCTTTAATTACAGGGCAAAAGGCTGTAGTTACAAGAGCAAAGAAAAGTGTTGCAAATTTTAAATTAAGAGAAGGAATGCCAATAGGTGCAAAAGTTACACTGAGAAGTGTAAAAATGTATAATTTCTTATTCAAATTGATCAACATAATTTTTCCTAAATTAAGGGATTTTAGAGGAATGAATCCAAATAGTTTTGATGGAAGAGGAAATTACACATTTGGTTTAACGGAACAATTAGTATTTCCTGAATTAAAACCAGATCAGGTTAAAAGAGTTCAGGGTATGGATATTACCATTGTTACAACTGCAAAGACTGATGAGGAAGCAAGAAAACTCCTTCAATTAATGGGCTTCCCTTTCAAGAGAGATTAAGGAGGAGGTAAATAATGGCAAAAAAATCAATGGTTGCAAGATGGAAAAAACCAAAGAAATATAAAACAAGAGAATATTCCAGATGTATAATATGTGGAAGACCAAGAGCTGTATATAGAGAATTTGGATTATGTAGAGTATGTTTTAGAAGATTAGCCCTGGAAGGAAAATTACCAGGCGTTAAAAAGGCAAGTTGGTAAGGAGGGAATCTTAATGTGGAGTGATCCCGTAGCAGATATGCTTACAAGAATAAGAAATGCGAATCTTGTTATGAAAGAAAGTGTAGAAATTCCAGCATCAAATTTAAAAAGGAATATAGCGGAAATATTAAAAAGAGAAGGTTATATATTAGATTATAAATTTATTGAAGATGGAAAACAGGGAATATTAAAAATACAGTTAAAATATAAAGGCGACAGAAAAAATAAACAAAAAGTAATTCATAGTATTATAAGAGTTTCAAAACCAGGTAGAAGAGTTTACGTATCAAAAGATAAAATACCTGTAGTAAAAGGTGGAATGGGTATCTCAATAATTTCAACATCAAAAGGTGTTCTTACCGACAAAGAAGCAAGAGAACTTGGAGTCGGTGGAGAATTAATTTGTTACGTTTGGTAGGAGGTGCTGAATAAATGTCACGTATATCAAAAAATCCAATAGATATACCAAATGGAGTAGAAGTGACAATTAACGATAATATAATAAAAGTTAAAGGTCCAAAGGGCGAATTAACTCAGGAATATTTGCCATATGTTAAATTTGTAATTGAAGATAATAAAATAAAAGTTGAAGGCAATGAGGAATCAATGAAAAGAAAAAGTGATGCAAAAAGAATTAATATGTTTCAGGGAACATATGCATCATTAGTAAAAAATATGATTAAAGGTGTAACTGAAGGATTTAAAAAAGAATTAGAAATAGTTGGTATAGGTTATAGAGCTGCAATGCAGGGTTCTAAATTAGTTTTACAATTGGGCTATTCTCATCCAATTGAATACCTTCCACCTGAAGGAATAACAATAGAAGTACCAGCACCAAACAAAGTTATCGTAAAAGGTATTAATAAATACTTAGTTGGTGAAGTAGCAGCAAAAATTAAGAGATTCAGAAAACCAAATGTATATTCAGGAAAAGGTATAAAATACGTTGGTGAGGTAATTATCAGAAAACAAGGTAAGAAAGTTTAAGGGAGGCTGACCAGATGATTAAACCCATTCAAAAGAAAAAGTTAAGAAGAAAAAGACATTTAAGGGTTAGAAGAAAAGTTTTTGGAACTCCTGAAAGGCCAAGAATGGCAGTTTTCAAAAGCAATAAACATTTATATGTTCAAATTATAGATGATACAAAAGGACATACATTAGCAGCTGCTTCTACTGTAGATAAAGGACTAAACTTAGAAAAAACATGGAATATTGAAGCTGCTAAAGAAGTTGGAAAATTAATTGCTAAGAGAGCTTTAGAAAAAGGAATATCCAAAGTATCATTTGATAGAGGCGGCTTCAAATATCATGGGAAAATAAAAGCATTAGCTGAGGCTGCACGTGAAGCAGGTCTTGACTTTTAAGGAGGTGTAAACAGAAAATGACCTTAGATAAGAATTTAATGGCTTCAGCAGCTGCTGAAGAATTTGAAGAAAGAATAATAGAAATTAGAAGGGTTACAAAGGTTACAACAGGAGGAAAAAATATATCTTTTAGAGTTGTTGCTGTTGTAGGAAATAGGAATGGAAAAGTTGGAGTTGGAAGTGGAAATGCAAGAGAAGTTCCTCAAGCAATAAGGAAAGCAATTCAAAATGCAAAGAAAAATATGATAGAAGTTCCAGTAAAAAATGGTACTATACCTCATGAAGTATTAGGAAAACAGGATGCTTCAAAGGTATTATTAAAGCCTGCCGGACCAGGTACAGGTATTATTGCTTCAGCAGCAGTTCGTGCTGTTGTAGAATTAGCAGGAGTACATAATATTCTTTCGAAAGCATTGGGTTCAACAACTGCTATAAATTTATCGAAAGCAACATTGAACGGATTAAAAGAATTAAAATCTCCAAAAGAATATGCAGAACTTAGAGACTTGAGTGTTAAAAAGGTATTTCAAGGTGCCCATAAGGAGGGATAAGAAATGGCTAAATTAAAAATAAAACTTGTAAGAGGAAGAGCGGGAAAAAATTATAGACAACTCGCCACCTTAGATGCCTTGGGGTTAAGAAAACCTAATCAAGAAGTAATAAAAGAAGATAGACCAGAAATAAGAGGTATGATAACAAAGGTACAACATCTTATAAAAGTTGAAGAAATTGAAGAATGAGGGGGTAGCAAATATGTCTCTTAAAATATCAGACTTAAAACCCGCCGAAGGATCAAGAAAAGTAGCTAAAAGAACAGGAAGAGGTTGGAGTTCTGGGTTAGGAAAAACAGGTGGAAAAGGACATAAAGGTCAAAAATCCAGAGGTAAAGGAAAGGTTAGACCAAGTTTTGAAGGTGGTCAAACACCTTTATTTAGAAGAATTCCAAAATATGGATTTACAAATGCACCATTTAAAAAGAATTATGCAGAAATAAATATTTCTGTATTAGAAAGTAAATTCGAAGCAAACGAAGAAATAACTCCAGAAAAACTTTTAGAAAAAAGAATACTTAAAAAAATAAAAGATGGTGTAAAAGTATTAGGAAATGGTGAATTGACAAAACCATTAAAAGTAAAAGCTCATGCTTTTAGTAAAAAAGCACAGGAGAAAATAGAATCAGCCGGCGGAAGTGTCGAGGTGATTCAGTAATGAAAGAAGCATTTAAAAATATGTGGAAGATCCCGGAACTCCGGGATCGTATTATATTTACATTAATAGCTTTAATAGCTTTTAGAATAGGAATATATATACCTATTCCAGGTATAGATTTAGTAAGATGGGAAGGTTTTATAGCAGGATTAGGAGGAGCTTCACAAGGATTAATTAGTTTTTTTGATGTATTTACAGGAGGATCTTTAAAACAGTTTTCAATTTTTGTTTTAAGTGTAACACCTTATATTAACGCATCAATTATTTTACAATTATTAGCATCAGTAATTCCAAGTTTGAAAGAAATGTTAAAAGAAGGGGAAGAGGGTAGAAAAAAATTTGGAAGATTGACGAGACAGGTTACGTTAGGTCTTGCATTGCTTCAAGGATTTTTCTTGTCATTAGGAGTAGCTGGATATAGAGCTCCTAATTTGAATTATTTATTATTTATATTGATATCAACAACATCAATAGTTGCAGGAACCATGTTCTTATTATGGTTAGGTGAAATGATAACAGAAAAAGGTATAGGTAATGGAATATCAGTATTGATTTTTGCAGGTATAGTATCAAGATTTCCGCAATATGTAGCAAGTGGTTTAGTTGGAAGATTAAGCATTTTTGAATGGATAATATTAATTATAGTAGCAATTGCAGTAGTTGTGGGAACAGTTTATTTACAAACATCAGAAAGAAGAATAAATGTTCAATATGCAAAAAGAGTTGTTGGAAATAAAATATATGGAGGAGCTTCTACATACATTCCAATAAAAGTAAACGGTGGTGGTGTATTACCAATAATTTTCGCATCAGCGATTATGACATTACCCTCAATGCTTGCAACCGCAACAGGAGCTCAATGGGTAAGTAGATGGTTTGGTTATGGCACACCAATTTATTTAATAATATATGCATTACTTATATTCTTCTTTGCATATTTTTATAATTCAGTTGTTATTGATCCAAATGATATATCAGAAAATATAAAGAAATATGGCGGTTTTATACCAGGTATAAGACCTGGAAAACCAACATCAGATTATATAACCAAAACAATGATGAGAGTAACATTTATTGGAGCAGTATTCCTTGTGGTGATTTCTTTATTACCTTACATTATTAGAAGTGCATCTGGGGTTAATATATGGATAGGTGGAACTTCAGCACTTATTGCAGTAGGTGTTTCATTAGATATAATGCAACAAATTGAAGCTCATATGATAACAAGGCAATATGAAGGTTTTATGAAAAAAGGCAAACTCCGTGGGAGGAGATAATAATGAAAAAGCTTAACTTATTGTTTTTTGGTCCTCCTGGAGCAGGAAAAGGAACTATAGCTAAAGAAGTTTCTAAAAAATATAATATACCTCATATTTCTACAGGTGATATGTTAAGAGAAGCTGTAGCTTCAGGAAGTGAATTAGGAAAAAAAATAAAATCAGTATTAGATAGTGGACAACTTGTATCAGACGAAATAATGTTGGAAGTAATAAAAAACAGATTAAATCAAAATGATGTTGAAAAAGGCTTTATATTAGATGGATTTCCAAGAACTTTACCACAAGCTGAAGCATTAGAAACTTTATTAAAGGATATAAAAAATCCTATAACGGGAATAATATACCTTGAAGTTGATGAGAAAACAGTTGTAAAAAGAATAACCTCACGAAGAATATGTCCAAAATGTGGAAAAATATATAATGTAATAACATTAAAACCAAAAATAGAAAATAAATGTGATATATGTGGTGAAGAATTGATTCAAAGAGATGATGATAAAGAAGAAGTAGTAAGGGATAGATACAAAGTATATATGGAAAAAACATACCCCGTAATAGAATTTTATAGAAAGTATAACCAATTCTTTACATTAGACGGTAGTGGAACGGTTGAAATAGTTACAAAAGAAGTGTTTAATATATTGGAAGGGATAATATGATTTTAGTTAAGACGCAATCCGAAGTTGATAAAATGAAGCGAGCTGGAAGACAGCTCGCTATCCTCTTTGAGAAAATAAAGGATTTAGTAGTAGAAGGTTCGAATGCATATGAAGTAGAAAAATTTGTTAATAGTTATATGAAAGCGAAAGGTTTTATTCCTACATTCAAAGGTTATGGTGGATTTCCGTATGCTACATGTATATCGGTAAACGAAGAAATTGTGCATGGATTTCCACTAAAGGAAAAAATATTCAAAAATGGGGATATAGTATCAATAGATATGGGGTTAACATTAGACGGATATATAGCGGACGCCGCAAGGACATTCATTATAGGTGAAGTTTCTGAAGAAATAAAAAAATTAGTCGAAGTAACGGAAAAATCATTCTGGATAGGTATAGAACAGGCTATTCCAGGAAACAAAATAGGAGATATCGGCAATGCTATTCAAACATATGTTGAGTCATTTGGATTTTCAATAATTAAAGATTATGTTGGGCATGGAGTTGGAAGAAAATTACATGAAGATCCGCAAATTCCAAATTATGGGTCAAAAGGAAAAGGTCCTCTAATTAGAGAAAGAATGACTTTTGCAATAGAACCAATGGTATCTATAGGAACACATAAGGTTGAAGTGTTGGAAGATGGTTGGACTGCTATTACAGCAGATAGATCGTATGCAGCTCACTATGAAAATACTCTGGTTATCACCAAAAATGGTCCAGAGATATTAACCATATTAGATTAGCCCGAGAGGTGATTATCGTGGCAAAAAAAGATGATGTTATTGTAATGGAAGGTCATATTGTAGAATCGTTACCAAATGCTACATTTAGAGTAAAATTGGATAATGGTCATATGATTCTCGCTCATATTTCCGGTAAAATGAGGAAAAATTTTATAAGATTAGTACCAGGAGATAGAGTGATAGTAGAAGTATCTATCTATGATTTAAATAGAGGAAGAATAATAAGAAGAGAGAGAATTAAGAGAAATCCAAGTAGTGAGGAGGAATGAGCAAATGAAAGTAAGAGCCTCAGTAAAGAAAAGATGTGAACATTGTAGAGTTATAAGAAGAAAAGGCAGAGTATGGGTAGTTTGTTCCAAAAATCCTAAGCATAACCAAAGACAGGGATAAATTTTAAAGGAGGGAAATTTGAATGCCACGTATTTTGGGTGTTGAAGTACCAAACAACAAGAAGTTGTTCATTGCTCTTACATATATATATGGAATAGGCAAACATAGAGCAATGGAAATATTAGAATCAACAGGGATAGATCCTGACAAAAGGGCAAAAGAATTAACAGATGATGAAATTAGTAAAATAACACATTATATTAACGAACATTACCTCGTTGAAGGAGAATTAAGACAGGAAATTCAAAAAAGTATAGCGAGATTAATTGAAATCGGTTCATACAGAGGTTACAGGCATAAAAATGGATTACCTGTTAGAGGACAAAAAACACATTCAAACGCAAGAACAAGAAAGGGTCCAAGACCTTCAAAAATCGGCAAGAAAAAGTAATAAGGAGGTTTATTTATGGCTAGGAGAACAACTCAAAAGAAAAAGAAAATATCTCTTGAAAAAGCAGTTGTACATATCCAATCAACTTTTAACAATACGATAATAACATTAACAGATCCAGCAGGAAATACATTATATTGGGCAAGTGGAGGAACAGCTGGTTTTTCAGGAACAAAAAAAGGAACTCCATATGCTTCACAGTTAGCAGCAGACAAAGTTGCAAAAGAAGCTTTGAAATATGGAGTAAAGAGATTAGATGTATATGTAAAAGGACCAGGTGCTGGAAGAGAATCAGCAATAAGAACAATGCAAGCTGCAGGGTTGGTAATTGAAAATATTAAAGATAAAACTCCAATACCTCATAATGGTTGTAGACCAAAGAAAAGAAAAGGAATGTAAGGCCTAAGAGGAGGGAATGTAATGGCAAGATATATAGGATCTCTTTGTAAACTTTGTAGAAGAGAAGGATTTAAATTATATTTAAAAGGTGAAAGATGTTATACAGACAAATGTGCTCTTGCAAGAAGACCATATGCACCAGGGCAACACGGAAAACAAACAAAAAAACCAACACAATATGGATTACAATTAAGATCAAAACAAGCATTAAAAAGAATTTATGGTGTATTAGAAAGACAGTTTAGAAGATACTTTGATGAAGCTTCAAGAAAAGAAGGAAATACAGGAGAAAACTTAATGAGAATTCTTGAAACAAGATTGGACAATGTTGTATATCAAATGGGGTATGCAGTAAACAGAAGAACAGCAAGACAATTAGTAAGACATGGACATTTCCTTGTGAACGGTAAAAAAGTGGATATTCCATCATATAGAGTAAAACCAGGAGATGTTATTGAAGTGAAAGAAAAGAGTAGATCAATATTACCTATTAAACAGGGAATCGAATTAACTCAAAAAGCAAACAAAAAATTAGATTGGATAGAAGTAGATTATAATGCATTCAAAGGTACATTTTTAAGATTACCAACATTAGATGAGATGGAAGTACCAGTAGACTTACAGGCTATCATCGAGCTTTATTCAAAATAATAATTACATTGATTATCGCAAAAACGCGCCTAACAAAAAGAAAGGGGGTGCACTCCAATTTAGAAAAGCTAAATTGGGGGTAATGAATGGAATTTATCAAACCGGAGAAAATGATATTAGAAACTTTAGAAGAATCAGAAGAATTAGAATACAAATATGGCAGGTTTGTCTTGTCGCCTTTAGAAAGAGGATATGCAGTTACAATAGGTAACGCATTGAGAAGAGTATTGTTATCCTCAATTCCTGGATTGGCAATTACCAGCATCAGAATTCCAGGAAAATTACATGAATTTGATGTAATAGAAGGCGTTCAAGAGGATATTTTAGAAATCACAGTTAATTTAAAGAAAGTGGAACTAAAAGTAACAGATTTTGATAATATAACTAATTTAAAAGAACCAATAATTTTAAGAATAGACAAAATGGGTCCAGCTGAAATAAAAGCTGGAGATATAATAACCCCTGCTGGAATTGAAATAGCAAATCCGGAATTTAAAATTGCAACTATGAATACAAATAGAAAATTCGAAATGGAATTATATGCAACTATTGGGAAAGGATTTGTTTCAACGGCAGAAATGGATTTATCAAAAGATATAGAATATATATATATAGATGGAGTTTACAGCCCTGTTATTAGAGTAAATTATTTAACAGAGAATGTTCGTGTTGGTAAAAGAACTGATTATGACAAATTAATCCTGGAAGTATGGACGAAAAAATCAGTGGATCCCAAAGATGCTTTAGTAAAAGCAACCAAGATACTAATTGAACATTTTAACATTATATATGCATCATGGAAAGAGATTATAGAAGAAAAAGAAGAAGAACAACCTATTATTGAAATAGGTGAAAATATTGTAGATGAATCTGCAACTCAAGAAGTAGAAGATGAATTTAAAACTATTAATATTGAAATATTAGAGACAAAAATTGATGAATTAGATTTAAGCAAAAGAGCAAAAAATTGTTTAAAAAGAGAAAAAATACATACAGTTAGAGATATTCTAAAAAAGGATCCTGATGAATTAATGAAAATCAAAAACTTTGGAAAGAAATCCTTAGATGAGATCCGAAAGGAATTAAAAGAAAAATTCCAATTGGATTATGATGAGATCCAGAAGGGAGGAGCCTGATTACTATGAGACATAGAGTAAAAACAAACAAATTAAGCAGATATGCTTCACATAGGAAGGCATTATTAAAAAATTTAGCAAGAGAAGTGTTTGAGCATGGGAGCATAATAACAACAACAGCAAAAGCTAAAGCAGTAAGGCCATTAGTTGAAAAAATCTTGACAAAGGCTAAAGAAGCAAAAACAACAGACAATAAAGATAGAAGTATTGCTTTAAGAAGACAGATAAATAGATATTTTAATGATAGAAAATTTACGAATAAAGTAGTAGATGAAATTGCACCAGTATTTGAAAATAGAAACAGTGGATATACAAGAATATTAAAAATAGGGTTTAGAAGAGGAGATGCTGCAGAATTATCTTTATTACAATTAGTTGAAAATATAGAGAAAAAGGAAAACGAAGAAGAAAAATAATAAAATGCCCCAATGGGGCATTTTATTATTTAGATTGTAAATAAAACTTTTTTATACAGTTGTTGATAGTTTTTTATATAATAAAAAATGTGGTATAATATACAATAAAAAGCATCCACAAAAATAATTCTTCATAAACTTCTAACATTCTGCTAATATCAATTGGACTTATTATTGATAACACATATGAAGTAAAATTACGAAAAAATAATCAATGAATATAATAGATTCAATTACAAATAAATTCAATGAGGTGAAATCGTGAATGAAAATAATAAAGATGTAAAAAAAGATGAAATAATTCCTGTAGAAATAGATATGGGAAAATTAAATCAAATGTCCAGAAGACAATTATATAATCTTGCACGAAAATATGGAATAGAAAATTACTCTGTATTGACTGATCATGAATTAAAATTTAAAATACTCAGCAAACAAACTGAATCATTTGGATATTTTTTTCATGAAGGAGTTCTTGAAATATTACCAGATGGATATGGTTTTTTAAGGAATACACACAATTCTTTATTAAACGGAAATGATGATGTATATGTATCTCAATCACAAATCAGAAGGTTTAATTTAGCAACAGGTGATACAGTTGCAGGGCAGGTACGTCCTCCCAAAGAAGGAGAAAAATTTTTTGCATTATTGCGTGTTGAAGCTGTAAATTATCAGGCACCTGAGCATGCAAGAGATAGAATTTCTTTTGAAAATCTTACACCAGTCTATCCAAATGAAAGGCTTCAACTGGAATCTGAATCTTCCCCAGTTAGTTCAAGAATTATAGACATATTTTCACCTATTGGTAAAGGGCAAAGAGGTCTTATAGTTGCACCACCAAAAGCTGGTAAAACAACATTATTAAAAGACATGGCAAATTCTATAGCAAAAAATAATCCAGAGACCAAAAGAATAGTATTATTAATAGATGAAAGACCTGAAGAGGTTACAGATATAAGAGAAACAGTTGATGCGGAAGTAATAGCAGCGCCTTTTGATATGGACCCAAAAAATCAGATAAAAGTTGCTGAAATGACTTTAAATATGGCAAAAAGATTGGTTGAATTTGGTCATGATGTTATTATATTAATGGATTCATTGACAAGGCTTGCAAGAGCATATAACCTTTATGTTCCGCCAAGTGGTAAATTATTAAGTGGAGGTGTAGATCCTTCTGCATTAACATTTCCGAAAAAATTTTTTGGTGCCGCAAGACGAATTAGAGAGGGAGGAAGTTTAACTATATTGGCGACAGCGCTTGTTGAAACTGGTTCAAAGATGGATGAAGTAATATTTGAAGAATTTAAAGGAACGGGAAATATGGAATTGGTATTATCAAGAGAATTAGCAAATAAAAGAATATTCCCATCAATAGATATAAAACTTTCTGGAACAAGAAAAGAAGAATTATTATTTACAAAAGAAGAACTTAGATATTCATGGATTTTAAGAAATTGGTTACATGATTTGTCAAAAGAAGAAGCAATAATGGAGATTTTCAGATTAATGAGAAAATATGACAATAATAAAAAATTATTTAAAGAAATAGAAAAACAAAAATTTATGAATTAAAAAATATAAATTAAAAAAGACTGTCCAAAAAGTCAAATTCACTCAGACAGCTCGATTGCTAATCCTTAAAATTATTCATTCTCAGCCGTCGTTCAGATTTTTTATCCATAAAAAAGCTTCACTCAAAAAAACATCCTGTTTTTTTGACGGCTTACATTCATAATTTTAAGGGCAATCTTCGAGTCTTCGTTTCATTTGAGACTTTTTAGACAGACTAAATTAAGAAAAAATAAAAAAAATTAAGGTGATAAAATGTTTTTGAAAAGATATAAAAGTACTGAAAATTCGAAAAAAACATTTGTAATTATTCACGGGTTAGGCGAGCATTCTGGAAGATACAAATTTTTAATAGATATACTTCTTGATATAGACTATCAGGTGATTACTTTTGATCTTCCAGGGCATGGAGTAAGTGAAGGACCAAAAGGTTATATAAAAAGTTTTTATAAAATATACAAATTTATAGAAGAAATAACACCAGAAAAATTTATATTATTTGGTCATAGTATGGGCGGCCTAATTGCATTAAGATATACAGAATATTCTAATAAAAAACCGGAAAAATTGATATTATCTTCTCCAGCAGTTGGAAAATTATATACAGCATTTCATAAAATTTTATTATCAACAATAGGATGGATGGGAAAAATATCAATAAACAATGGTATAGACCCAAAAGATTTATGTCATGATGAAAAGGCAATTAAAGAGTATTTAGATGATCCTCTTGTTCATAATAAAATAGCCTTTAAAACTGCAAAACAACTTTTTTCAGAAGCCGAAAAAGCTTTAGAAGAAGCGGAAAATGTTGATATACCCGTATTATTACAATATGGAGAATCCGATAAAATAATTAAAGTTGATAGTTGTAATGAATTAGCAAAAAAATTCAAAACATTGGTCATACAAAAACATAAATATGCCAAGCATGAGATTTTTAATGAACCACGATATAAAGATAAATATATTTCTAATATTTTAGAGTTTATAAATTAATTATTATTTCAGGGAGGGAAAAATATGAAAATAAATTCTAAAATTCTCATACTGGTGTTTTCTTTGCTTTTCATATCCTTTTCGATATTCTTTTATATAAGTCTTACCAATTCACAAAATTCACTTCAACAAAGTTTTGTTGATAAGCTCATAGTTGCAAGAGATTCAAAAAAAGTATTTTTAGAAAAAACATTATCTGAGGTAAAAAACGATTTAGTTTATTTCACAGAAATGCCAGTTATAATAGAAAATTTAAATGGTTTTTATGGTGAAGAAGATTTTTCAAAAAGTTTAGGTGGATTTGATAAATATTTAAAAGACTTACAGATAGTATATTATGAAAAAAACCCATATAAAAATAGAGAAAAATTAGATAATTTTTTCTATGATGATAATTTTGATCAAAATAAAATATCACCAGATATATTGGATGAAATATATCAATATAATTCCATACATGAGCAGATAAACCCATTATTAAGAAAATTAATAAATATAAAAGAAATATATTATGATATTTATTATATAACGCCTGATGGTTATATATTGTATTCTGTGAAAAAAAACGAAGATTTTGGAACAAATATAGAAAATGGTAAATATAAAGATACTGTTTTAGGAAGGTTATATAATATTCTAAAACAGTCTAATGATGATAATGTTCATTTTTCGGATATAGAATCATATAATATTGGTGAAGAAGAACACGGTTTTTTTGCCGGAAAAAGAGTATTATATGATGGTGAAAATGTAGGGTATTTAATAGTCAGAATTTTAGATGAAACATTTGAAAATATATTTCTTGACAAAAGTGGAATGGGAGAAACAGGAAAGACATATATAGTAAGTGAAGATAAAATAATGAAAAACAATCTACCAGGAGAAGAAACGATATTAAAACAAAAAGTAGAAACAGATTATGTAGAAAAGGCATTATCAGGAGAAACAGGATGGGAAATAGGGAGAAATTACAAAGGTGAAAAAGTAATAGTGGCATATGCGCCATTTAAATACAAAGAAATAAAATGGGCATTTATATCAGAAGTATCGACAAAAGAAGCATTTTTAGCATCAGAAAAGATAAAAATAGTGTTGATAATAACCTCAATAATAATATTAATAATATCGATAATAATATCAATAATATTTGCCAGAAAAATATCAAAACCATTAATGGAATTAAGCAAAAAAGTAGACA